>NZ_QSOO01000013.1:0-142909 GCF_003436255.1 Bacteroides sp. D20
GTTGCTCAGGTACTTAAAAAAAATATTTTATAATAGTGTTGCGGAATTAAGGAATTTTACACACATATGATTAGTATTATTGCTGCAGTAGACAGAAAGAGAGGTATCGGTTATCAGAACCGGTTGTTATTCTGGCTTCCCAATGATTTGAAGCGTTTCAAAGCCCTCACCACGGGAAATACCATCATCATGGGCCGAAAGACCTTTGAATCTCTCCCCAAAGGCGCGCTTCCCAACCGCCGCAACGTTGTTCTGTCCACTCAAAAAGATTTGATCTGTCCCGGTACAGAAGTTTTTCCCTCATTGGAAGAAGCACTAAGCAGTTGCCAGCCCGACGAACACGTCTACATCATCGGCGGTGCAAGCGTTTATCGCCAGGCACTCCCCTTTGCAGATACCCTCTGCCTGACCGAAGTGGATGCAGAAGCCCCTCAGGTGGACGCCTACTTTCCCGAAGTCGCTCCGACTGTATGGCAAGAAAAAAGCAGGGAGTCCCATCCCGCAGATGAGAAGCATCCCTGCCCTTATGCATTCGTCGATTATATCCACCGGTAAAATTAATCTTCCTCTTCTTCTACCGTTATAGGCATCTGCCGCTTGATGGCTTCGTGGAAAGAAATCAAGGTTTCCGTACGCGCCAGTCCCAGCGGCTGCAACTTATCATGTATGATGCTCAGCAAATGATGGTTGTTGCGGGCATAAAGCTTTATGAACATATCATACTTGCCCGTTGTAAAATGGCATTCCACAATCTCGGGAATAGCTTCCAATGCTCTCGTTACAGCATCAAAAGAAGCAGGATCCTTTAGATAGATACCGATATAGGCGCATGTTTCATATCCTATCTTCTCCGGATCAATCACATATTCAGAACCTTTCAATATACCTAAGTTTGTCAGCTTTTGAATGCGCTGATGAATGGCTGCTCCCGATACATTACAAGCTCTGGCCACTTCAAGAAAAGGAATGCGTGCATTATCGGCTATAAGTTTTAAAATCTGTTCGTCTAAAGTATCCAATTGATGATGTCCCATTTCAAATTCTAATGATTAATAAATTACTATATCTCCCGCATATCTATACGGCAACATGCAAAGTTAGCTATTTTTTCGCCAATAAAAATACGGTTTATAACTTTTCTTGCAAAAAAAAGAATAATACCGCATATCAGGCATTTCAAAGTGCATATGCAAAATTCCATCTCGCATGACCGGAAAATTGCAGATGAGCTTTAAAGATATTATCTTTGTAGTAGCAATAATAATGAACCGTTATGAAAAAGTATTCCTTATTCCTATTATGCCTGATGGCAGCAATATCCTTGCATGCCCAAAGTTTTGCCGATTATTTTGCAGATAAAACCCTGCGTGTCGACTATATCTTTACCGGAAATGCAGCCAAACAAGAGATATGCCTGGACGGATTGTCTTGTCTCCCCTCTTGGGCAGGAAGGAAGCATCATTTACCTGAGTTGCCCCTGCAAGGAAACGGACAAATCATTATGCGAGATGCAGCCAATGGCAGCGTAATCTACAAAACATCCTTTTCTTCGCTCTTCCAGGAGTGGCTGGAAACGGATGAAGCCAAAGCGGTGACCAAAGGATTCGAAAACACCTTTCTCCTTCCCTATCCCCTCCGTCCTGCAGAAATAGAAATAACACTTCTCGACCCGCGTAGAAATGTACGGGCAAGCATGAAACATACGGTCAGTCCCGACGACATCCTGATACATCAGAAAGGTACTGCCCACATCACACCACATAAATATCTGCTGCAAAGCGGCAATACGGCCAAATGCATCGACGTAGCCATCCTTGCAGAAGGATATACTCCCGAAGAGATGCCGGTATTCTACGAAGACGCAGCCATTGCCTGCGAAAGTCTGTTTGCCCACGAACCCTTCCGGTCCATGAAAAAGCACTTCAACATTGTAGCAGTGGCTAGCCCCTCCGAAGACAGCGGAGTAAGCGTACCACGCCTCGGAGAATGGAAACGGACAGCATTCAGCTCTCATTTCAGCACATTCTATTCAGACCGGTATCTGACCACCTCCCGTGTCAAATCCATACACGATGCGCTGGCGGGAATACCGTATGAACACATCATCATCCTTGCCAATACGGAAGAATACGGCGGCGGTGGAATCTATAATTCCTATACCCTTACTACCGCCCACCATCCAATGTTCCGCCCCGTTGTGGTACATGAGTTCGGGCATAGCTTTGGCGGACTGGCCGATGAATACTTCTACGACAATGACGTGATGACAGATACCTATCCACTAGATGTGGAACCCTGGGAACAGAACATCAGCACAAGAATCGATTTCATTTCCAAATGGGAAGATATGCTTGCTCAAGGAACTCCCGTTCCTACTCCCTCTTCTGAAAGTGGAACATATCCCGTAGGTGTATATGAAGGAGCTGGCTATTCTGCCAAAGGCATTTACCGTCCGGCAGACAATTGCCGCATGCGCACCAATGAATACCCTACTTTCTGCCCGGTCTGCCAACGGGCCATCCGCCGCGTCATTGAATTTTATACTGAATAAAAACAAACTAAACTAAAAGAACTTATGATCAGACTTCAACGTATTACAACAGCTGACACAGACTTGTACAGCTACATGGAGAAATTAATGACCCAATCGTTCCCTTCAGAGGAGTACCGGGAACTGGAGGAATTGCGCAAGTATACAGATACCAAAACGCACTTCTATAACAATATCATCTTCCATAACAACACCCCGGTAGGTCTCATCACTTACTGGGATTTCGGACATTTTTACTATATAGAGCATTTTGCCATTGACCCCGCACAGCGTAACGGCGGATATGGAAAGAGCGTACTAAACCATTTATGCCAACTCTTAAAACATCCCATCGTCTTGGAAGTGGAAATACCCGAAGAAGAAATGGCTAAACGCCGCATTAACTTCTATCAACGGCAAGGATTCTCCTTATGGGAAAAGCCCTACCAACAACCACCCTATAAAACAGGCGACAACTACCTGCCTATGCTCATCATGGCCTATGGAGATATAGAATGTGGAAAGGATTTTGACTCTGTAAAGGAACACATCTACCGCGAAGTATATAATGTGAAATCTTAAAAACCCAATATACTTAAAACAATAAAGGTCGTTTCAACAAATGAAACGACCTTTATTATATCATTAAACTAACTTTTACTGACGCGGTTGCGCAGAATAGTTAATCTTCAAAGCATAAGCCTTACGAAGCGCTTCTTTGATATCTGTTACGATACCCATTTTCGTATCTTGGTCAACTTTCAAAGACACTGTCATCTGCGGCTGATCTTCTTCTTTCATACTGGCACGTTCACCAATAATGTAATCTTGAATTTCAGCAACTTCAGCATAGCTGTCGTTCAACTGGATACGGCTCTCATTACCTAACTTCTTACGAAATTCGGCAGTAGGTTTTCCTACATAGATAAACGTAACCAAAGACTTCTTTTCAAGTTTCTCCAATTCTGTAGCTTGCGGAACCTTAAACTCAACCTTCAATGTTACCTCACGCATCGTTGTTACAATCATGAAGAAGAACAACAAGGTGAAGATAAGGTCAGGCAGAGAAGAAGTGTTCAACGCCGGCATTCCACGTTTACCAGTCTTATTAAATTTTCCCATTACTTCTTTTCTCCGTACTTTTTAGGTTCTGCCTCAGAAATCTTCTGAGAATAAATTTCACGAATTGCATCTTGTTGTTCTTGATCCAACTCCATATAATTCTTCTGCCACTTTTCCTGAGCCAATTCATCACGCAACTCGTTATAAGCTGCTACCAACTCATTCTGTACAGACATATATGCTTTGTATGAAGAACCACGGTCACAACGCAAAGAAATCACATGGCCTTCCGTCACTTGTACTGTACCGAAGAAAGGAACATTCTTAGAAATCTTTTCCGGTTTTGTATCTTCGTTATACGGATTGGCAATAAATTCTTTTGCTTTTGCACGCAATTGGTCAACAGTAATATAATCATTCCCGCACATTAACTGGTCCTGCATGTTCAAGAAGACTTGCAATACGTTGCGTTCCTTCTTCTTTGCATCGTCCAACTTCTGGTCCTTTTCCGGTGGAGGCGGCAAACGTCTTGCCAAACCACGGTCGGTATCCATAGATGTTGTAATCAAGAAGAAAATCAGCAACAAGAAAGCGATGTCCGCAGTAGAACTTGAGTTAATTTCAGGAACTTCTCTTTTCTTTTTAGCCATTGTAATTATATCTTTAAATTGAGTTACCTCAATTGATTATGATAATTTTTTCTTAATGCTACTAAAAATGATTGCCAAGACTGTACCAGCAAACAAGATATAGATAGAATAAAGGAACATGTCAGTAAGCTTCAACCAGAAAGGTACGTTCTCAGTTCCGCTATAACCCGGAATAACAAGTGGTTCTTCACTACCCATAGTCCAAGAAATAACAACAACTGCAACCAATATAACCAAACCAATCAAAGATTTCAACGCTGCTCCCGGATTGTCTTTCAGTGCAGCTCCAAATTGGAACAAAACACCAACCACGGTAGCAATAATAGCTACAAAGAACAGAATGTACATCAAATAAATCAATGCGTCTGTATGAGCCGGTTGCCACATTTCTGCGTCAACGCTTGCCAACACTGCATCGCCCTGAGCATCTCCACCGAAGAAGAACATGCCCAACACTACCAAGATGATAGCGAACATGACATACAGTGCATAGTATGATACTTTATATGATAACTTAGCCATCTTAATTATTTTTTGTATTTCAAGTCATATTTGATAACCATATCCAACAGAGAGATAGAAGAATCTTCCATTTCGCTGGTCAAAGCTTCAATCTTAGCCAGGATGTAGTTATAGAATACCTGCAGAATCAAGGCAACGATCAAACCGAAGATAGTTGTAATCAAGGCAACCTTCATACCACCTGCTACAACCGTCGGAGAGATATCACCTACCTGCTGGATCTTATCAAATGCCTGCACCATACCGATTACAGTACCCAAGAATCCCAAAGACGGAGCCATAGCGATGAACAGTGTAATCCAAGAGCAACCTTTTTCCAGGTAACCAGCTTGTACACCACCGTAAGAAACTACTGACTTTTCTACTACGTCGATACCTTGGTCAATTCTCATCAGACCTTGATAGTAGATAGAAGCGATAGGACCTCTAGTGTTACGTGCGATGTCTTTAGCAGCTTCAACGTCACCTTTTTCCAAAGCAGCTTCAATAGCAGCCAAGAATTTCTTTGTGTTGATTTCAGCCAAGCTCAAATAAATGATACGTTCAATACAAAATGCAAGACCGATAACCAATGCGATAGCTACCAAACTCATGAAAGATGCAGTACCTTCAATAAACTTAGTTTTGAGTTCTTTGTGGATACCACCTTCTGCAGCTTCCATTGCGGCAGGAGCAGCAGCGTCAGCAGCAGGTGCTACAGCTGCTTGTTCAGTTTGTTCAGCTGCAGGAGCATCTTGAGCCTGAGCAAGTTGAGTTGAGCCAAATGTTAAGACTCCCATCACAGCAACAATTGCAAATAACTTTTTCATTGTGTGTCTAATTTTTAAGATTAATTAATTAATTTATTTATTATAATTTGTTGTTTTATCTCCATTTTATCACACTGCGGAGAGACGGGGATTCGAACCCCGGATACCCTTTAGGGGTATACACGCTTTCCAGGCGTGCCTCTTCAACCACTCGAGCATCTCTCCAATAGACGCCTTTTCTGAAATCGGGTGCAAATTACAAAAAAAATGCGAACCACCAGCGTTTTCAGCTACAAATGTATTCTTTTTTTTGTTGTTCTGCCTCATTCTCCCCGTTTTATATTAAATAAAATCTCAAAATTAATAAACTTTAAAATCTTAAAGAACTTATTTGAGCATTCCGAACACTTTTAAAGCGTTATCAGAAGTAACCTGGGCCACCTTTTCAGGAGAGTTCCCATAGATTCCGGCCACCTTTACCAAAGTATCCTTAACATATGCGCTTTCGTTCCTCTTGCCTCGATTGGGAACCGGAGTCAGATAAGGGGAATCGGTTTCCAGCACGATGCGTTCCAAAGGAATATTCTTCAAGACTTCGGGTAAAGTTGATTTCTTGAAAGTCACCACACCATTTATTCCTATCATGAAATCCGCAAATTCCATAATCCTGCAGGCCTCTTCCGAGGTTCCCGTAAAACTATGGAAAATTCCTTTCAAAGGAGTCTGCTGATAGGGTTTCAACACATTATATATATGGTCGAACGCTTCCCTACAATGCAGCACTACCGGCAAACCGTATTCCAAAGCCCACTCAATCTGCTTGTCCAACACCCTTTGCTGCTCTCTAAGAAAAGTCTTATCCCAATACAAGTCCATACCAATCTCGCCAACCGCAACAAATTCATTCGGTGAAGCCAGCTCCCGGGCCACTATTTCCAACTCCTTTTCATAATCCGCATCCACAGAGGTAGGGTGCAATCCAATCATCGGATAGCAATACCCTTTATATTCACGGCACACCCGAAGCATAGGTCCTATGGTGGTACTATCGATATTGGGCATAAAAATATGCGTGACTCCTGCCTCACGGGCACGAGCCATCACTTGAGGCAAATCCTCTGCAAACTCTTCTAAAAAAAGATGGGAATGTGAATCAATCAATCTCATTCTTCAACTTACTCTTTGCGTTTCTCACCGGTACGGTAATAATAGATTATTCCATAATCACGGCATAAATCCAAACGTTTCTCATTGGGAGTGACCTCCTCGAATTTCTTTTCAACCTGGTTCCATATATCCAAAATCAAACCATCCGCCTCTGCACGCATCGAAGCCAAGGTGTCCAAACTGCGGGCTGTCAAAGATTGAAGATTCTTTTGCTTCTCATAACTATCCATGAAAATATCATAATGCACCCTCACTTTTGCAATCGTAGGGTTATAAATGGGAATTCCTCCCTGGGATATACGTTTGTTTTCCCCATCCACGATTTTACGCCCCCACTCTGCCAAGGCAGGCTCTGTCGATAAATCAGGCACATTATTGTTGCTTGTGTCCAAACCGTAATATTCCTTATGAGCAATACGCACTTCAGAACGGATGACAGCTAAATTCAACACCTGGATAAAATGAGAAATATACAGACGGGCAGTCTTTACATTAGCCTGATGCTTACGTCCCGCCCGAGCCTGCCGCTCAAAACAGTCGGCATAATAAGCTTGCGCAGCTTCAAACTTTGTAAGAAAATTCCGCGCATCAGTCAACGCCTTCAAAGATACGGCCAAATCATACACATTACATATATCACCCTTGACGACCACTGCTTTCAGCGCCCGTATTCTCGCTTGATCTGTATTAGGCAATCTTCTATAAGGCATTTTCTCCCGGATTTAAAGTTATACTTCCCGATGCATCAGGTTAGCCATCAGGTTCTTCAATTCCTCTTTCTTTTCATCTGCCACCTTCACCGCCAACAGACTTTCCATTGCGCGTTCACAATACTCTTCCATCTTTTTCTCACACAGTTCCTTGACGCCAATCCGGTTATACAGTTCCGTCACCGCAGCAACTTTCTCCTCCGGGTTGAATGCAACAGCATCCACCCAAGCATTCAAGCGGGTCAACTGCTCCTCATCCGCATGTTCAAAAGCCTTTATCAGCATGTAGGTCTTTTTATTGCACAGAATATCACCTCCAATATTCTTTCCAAAGACGGCAGCATCGCCATAAATATCCAGGAAATCATCTTTCAACTGAAAAGCGACACCCAAGTTCATGCCAAAATCATACAACTGCTCCGCATCTTCAGAAGAAGCCCCTCCCAAAAGAGCGCCAATCTTCAAGCTTGCAGCCAACAATACCGAAGTTTTCAGACGAATCATTTCCAGATACTCCTCTGCCTTCACATCCTTCCGATGTCCAAACTCCATATCCAGCTGCTGTCCTTCACAGATTTCCAGTGCAGTCAGGCTAAATATATCCATCACCTCTTTCAGGTGTTCAACCGGGCATTGAGCCATAAACTGATAAGCTAATACAAGCATTGCATCCCCCGAAAGGATGGCAGCATTGTCATCCCAAACTTTATGTACCGTCTCCTTACCACGGCGACGGTCTGCACGGTCCATCAAGTCGTCATGCAAAAGAGTATAATTATGATACACTTCAATCCCCGTTGCAGGGTTAAAAATACGGGTAATATCCTCCTGATACAGATTGTAGGCCATCAACATCAATACCGGACGGATTCTTTTTCCGCCCATGGACAACACATAGGTAACGGGAGCATATAAACCTTGAGGAGTACGGGTAAACTGCAATTCTGCAATATGAGAATTTATTCTTTCTAAAAGCTCGGAAGCTGTAAACATGGCATTTTCAGAATTTAGGGAATAGCGGATAATGAAAAGAGGCTGCATTCCGGCAGCCTCTCCCACTTATAGATATTTTATTACTGCAATCTAAACATTACAGGCACGGTATACTTAACACGAACGGGTTTACCACGCTGCATACCGGGTTTCCACTTCGGCATGCCCATAATCACGCGGACAGCTTCTTTGTCCAAATACGGGTCAACGCCTCTCAGAACTTTAGCATCTACGATACTACCGTCCTTATTAACCACGAACTGTACAGTTACACGGCCTTGAGTTCCGTTTTCCTGTGCAATAGTAGGATATTTAATATTCTTGCTCAAATACTGCATCAAACCAGCCATACCACCATTCGGGAACTCAGGCATCTGTTCTACCACCTCGAAAATAGTCTGTTCTTCCGGTTCTTCCTCTTCCACTGCTACGGGAACATATTTGATTTCCACTGCCTGGTTCAATTCTTCAGAAGATACAATGGCCGTTTCTTCCACGTCAGCATCGTCTTCAACGATAGTCAACGTCTCTGCAATTGAAGGGGCTTCGGGAGGCGGAGGAGTAACCTGCTCCGGCTGTTCTGTAATAGGGATGATTTCCTCTTCAAAAAATACGTCGGTAATAGCCTGGCTCGTGTCAATCTTGATGTCACGCTTTGTCCACTCGAACGCAACAAACATGAAAGCGAGCACGATTACATAACCGACAAGCAGCCAAGTCGACTTCTTACTCTCCAGGTCTGCCTTAGGTGATTTCTTAATTTCCATAATTTATAATATAATTTTAGTGTTTCTCATTTGGGGCAAATATAGCACTTTTCCCAAGAATGTTCACGCTCTGCTGTTTTTTTTTACACAATAGGCGCTCCATTTTCATTTTTTTAATCCTTCAAAAACCTCCATGTGCTTTTGTGCCACAAATGTAACGAGATATTTTAAAAATACCGTATCTTTGGCAAGAATTTTAAATGAAATATTGAAATTTTCTGTTTTGCAGGTGTTATACCTATATAACTATAGCATAAAAGTCATGAAAAAGATAACAATAGCAATCGACGGTTTTTCCTCTTGCGGGAAAAGCACTATGGCCAAAGACCTCGCCCGCGAAATCGGTTACATATATATAGATAGTGGTGCCATGTATCGGGCAGTAACATTATATAGTATAGAGAATGGTATTTTCCAGGGTGACCGCATAGATGCCGAAAAACTGAAAAGTCTAATAAAGGATATACATATTTCTTTCCGCCTGAACCCCGAAACCGGACGCCCAGATACCTACCTGAACGGAGTAAATGTAGAAAACAAAATCCGTACCATGGAAGTATCTTCACGTGTCAGCCCCATTGCAACATTGGATTTCGTACGCGAAGCTATGGTGGCACAGCAACAAGAGATGGGCAAGGCCAAGGGTATCGTTATGGATGGGCGCGACATCGGCACTACCGTTTTTCCGGATGCCGAGCTGAAAATTTTTGTAACCGCCACCCCCGAGATACGGGCACAACGCCGCTATGACGAACTAAAGGCCAAAGGGGAAGAAGCCAGCTTTGACGAAATTCTGGAAAATGTGAAACAACGGGACTATATTGACCAAAACCGGGATGTAAGTCCGCTGCGCAAAGCTTCTGACGCTTTATTGTTGGACAACAGCCACCTGAGCATTTCCCAACAAAAGGAATGGCTGGCGGAACAATTCGAACGGGTTATAAAGGAGAAGAACTGAACCGGATATGGCAAAAGTAGAAATAGACGAAGGCTCCGGCTTCTGTTTCGGAGTTGTCACCGCAATAAACAAGGCAGAAGAGGAACTGGCGAAAGGAGGAACCCTCTATTGTCTGGGAGACATCGTGCACAACAGCCGTGAAGTGGAACGCCTGAAGGCAATGGGGCTGATTACCATCAACCATGAGGAATTCAACCACCTCCACAACGCCAAAGTGCTGCTGCGTGCTCATGGAGAGCCCCCTGAAACTTATGACATTGCCCGCCGCAACAATATAGAAATCATTGACGCAACCTGCCCGGTCGTACTCCGCCTGCAAAAGAAGATTAAGCAAGAGTACGTCCAGGAAGACAACCGCGACAAGCAAATTGTCATCTATGGCAAAAATGGACACGCCGAAGTACTGGGTCTGGTAGGACAAACCACCGGAAAGGCCATCGTCATCGAAAAGCAGGAAGAGGCAAGGAAACTGGATTTCAGCAAAGACATCCGTCTCTACTCCCAGACCACAAAGTCTCTGGACGGATTTCAAAACATTGTGAAATACATAGAGGGACATATCTCACCGAAAGTCACTTTCGAGTCCTATGACACTATCTGCCGACAAGTAGCAAACCGGATACCTAATATCCGGAAATTTGCAGCTTCCCATGATTTAATATTCTTTGTCAGCGGCAAAAAAAGCTCTAACGGCAAGATGCTGTTCAGTGAGTGTAAAAAAGTCAATGCCAATTCACATTTGATAGACAGTGCCGAAGAAATAGATAGTTCTCTGTTAGCCGGTGCCAATTCCATCGGTGTCTGCGGAGCCACTTCCACCCCCAAATGGCTGATGGAAGAAATTTCAGAAGCCATAAAGTCAAAACTTAAATAACAGTTTGTCATCCTTTTGGAACAGCAAATTAACGTAATTTATTAGTCACCGCCTCAGCTTTTTACTATCTTTGCGGCATGAAAAAATAGTCCAAATCTATTTTTCATCATGATTATTAATACTAAACAAAAAGATTGTTATGGGAACAGTTAAGTGCATTGGTATCTTGACATCAGGAGGTGATGCTCCGGGAATGAACGCAGCCATACGTGCCGTGACACGTTCGGCTATTTACAACGGACTTTCAGTTAAAGGTATATATAGAGGTTACAAAGGTCTGGTAACCGGCGAAATCAAAGAATTCAAAAGCCAAAATGTCAGCAACATCATCCAGCTGGGTGGTACAATCCTGAAGACAGCCCGCTGCAAAGAGTTCACGACTCCCGAGGGCCGCCAGATTGCTTACGACAACATGAAGAAAGAAGGCATTGACGCCTTAGTGATTATCGGAGGCGACGGTTCGCTGACCGGTGCTCGTATCTTTGCACAAGAGTTTGACGTGCCTTGTATCGGGCTGCCGGGAACTATCGACAATGACCTTTATGGAACAGATACCACTATCGGCTACGACACCGCGCTGAACACGATCCTGGATGCTGTGGACAAAATCCGTGATACAGCCACTTCCCATGAGCGCTTGTTTTTCGTAGAAGTCATGGGACGCGATGCCGGTTTCCTCGCTCTGAACGGCGCCATCGCCTCCGGAGCAGAAGCAGCCATTATCCCGGAATTCAGTACGGAAGTGGACCAACTGGAAGAATTCATCAAGAACGGTTTCCGGAAATCCAAGAACAGCAGTATCGTACTGGTAGCCGAGAGTGAACTGACCGGCGGTGCAATGCACTATGCAGAGCGTGTAAAGAACGAATACCCCCAATATGACGTACGCGTAACCATCCTCGGTCACTTGCAACGCGGTGGTAGCCCTACGGCACACGACCGTATCCTTGCCAGCCGTCTGGGCGCAGCCGCCATCGACGCCATCATGGAAGGACAGCGCAATGTCATGATAGGCATTGACCACGATGAAGTGGTATACGTTCCCTTCACGAAGGCCATCAAGAATGACAAACCCATCAAGAAAGACCTTGTAAATGTATTGAGAGAACTGTCTATCTAATGACAGACTGTTCAGATACCCCATAAACAGAGAAGGCGACATATGCGCCTTCTCTGTTTTTTACAACCATTTTTTCACTATACTTTCCGTCCTCTCCCACAGTTCTTCCATCTGTACATGCCGGGTGTACTTCTCCGAAAGAGACTTGGGACGGCAACTGGCATTCAATGTCCCCGTACGTTTACCGGCATCCTCATCCAGCAATAAGCCGACAGCCGTTGCAGCTCCCTTACGGGGAGTACGGATAAAAGGCCTGAAAAGTATATCTGTCAGCGGGTCAAACCACATATGCATGGTGATGATATTGGTAGACACAATCCCCGGGTCAGCCGCATTCACAACAATACCTTTGTGTTTGACGCGACTGGCCAAGTCGATGGTGAACAGAGTCAATGCCAGCTTCGTGTTGCTATATATAGGAATGCGCCAAAAGCCACCCTTCCTTCCCCGGAGGAAAAAATCCGGAAAGTCAAGATGACCGATGGCATACGTACAAGATACCATATTCACAATACGGCTCCCCTCTCCCATCAATGGCAGCAGCTTGCGGGTCAGCAGGTAAGGCCCTACATAATTGACACTCACCGTCCGTTCCAGTCCGTCTTCGGTAATGCGGCGTTCCGTTTCCATGGTTCCGGCATTGTTCATCAGCAACGCCAACGGCTCTCCCCGCTTCAACAGATGCTCTGCAAATGCGGCCACTGAAGCCAGAGATGCCAAATCAATGGGAGCAGTCTCAATACGCGGATTACCGGTTTCACGCATCAGCAGTTGCCGCTTGGGTTCGGCAGCTTGGGGGTCACGGCATGCCATGATGACCTGATAGCCGGCAGTTGCCACTGCGCGGGTAATTTCCATGCCCATGCCACCGTCTGCCCCGGTTATAACAGCTAAATTCACTTTAATAATTAAAAATTGAAAATTAAAAACTAAAAATCAGCCTTTCGCTTCGATTTTCTCTATCTCCCTTTTCAGACAAGGTGGAAGCTCCTCCTTCAAATGCTGATGGCATGCCATCTCGATGGAATACATCCGGGCAATGCAATAATTACTATGCCGGCAGTTGCAACGTGCATTCTCTTCGGCACGCATGCGGTTGACAAACCCCGGCTCATTGAGCAGAGCGCGTGCCATTTGCACAGCCTCGAAGCCGTCATCCAGCACCTCATCTATCTTGTCCCTGGAAACCAGGCCACCCACATAAACCAACGGTATCTTCAAGGCGGCACGGAATTTCAAGGCATCTTCCAGGAAATAAGCTTCCTTAAACGGTACGCTCGGTATCATCCATTTGCCTACCATGCGTACACCGTATTTCAACCACCAGCAGGTCATGTAATGCGTCATGCTGCGGATAGGCATTTCGCCCCGCATGACATACATCGGCGCCTTACTGACGAACCCACCGCTCAAGACCAGCGCATGTGCTCCCGACTGCTCCAGCCTCCGGGCCACCTGCATCGTCTCGTCCAGCTCCATCCCTCCACGGAAACCGTCGCGCATGTTCATCTTCACCAGCACAGCCATATCACTGCCGGCAGCCTTCATCACTTCTTCCATCACCATATCCATAAAACGCATACGGTTCTGCAACGAGCCTCCGAACTCGTCTTTCCGATGGTTGGTGGACGGGGACAAGAACTGGCTGATGAGATAGCCATGCCCTGCATGAATCTCTACAGAATCAAATCCGGCCTCCCGTGCCAGATTCACCGAACGTCCATAAGCACGCGCCATCTCCGGCAGCTCATCGGCACGCAGTCCGCGCACAAAGGTAGGAGAGTAAAGATTGAAACCGGAAGATGCGCCGACGGGCATACAACCGCAAATGCTCTTATGGGACATATTGCCACAGTGTCCCAACTGGATGCCTGCCGCAGCCCCCTCCGCATGTATGGCATCAGTCAGCCTACGGAGTCCGGGGATAATCTCAGGACGCATCCACAACTGGCGGTCAAAAGACAAACCGCTCTGAGTAACTGCCGCATAGGCAACAGTAGTCATACCTATACCTCCCGCCGCTACCGACCGATGATAGTCGAGCAACATGTCCGACGGAGCGTTTCCGGGACACATGCTCTCGAAAGCAGCCGAACGGATGGTACGGTTACGCAAGGTCAACGGTCCGAAAGTGACGGGGGTGAATAACTTGGATTCCATCGTTATGAGTTATGAGTTATGAGTTATAAGTTATGAATTATTCATTTTCCATTTTCAACTCTCCATTTTCCATTAATAAAGAAATGGAATGATGCGTTTGCGCTTTCCTACCGCCTCATCACCAAACTCCTCCCGATAACGGCGGTGAATGGCATCGGCACGGGGAACAAGGTTGGCAAACGTCCACCAGACGAACACCCAGGCGGCGGGAGAAGCTGTGAGTATGGCAAACCCCGTCCATTCCACCAGTTCACCGAAGTAATTGGCAGAAGTGACGTATCGGTAAAGCCCTTTTCCGGGAAGATAATGCTTCGTATCACCTGGCCTGCGCAGATGACGTATCACATAGTCGGAATGCAAATTGACGAACATACCTGCAAAAAACAGAATGATTCCCAACAAGGCATGAGGTTTCAGCAAATAGGCCCAGCCATCGGCATACAAGCCTTCGGGAGCGAAATAGAACAAACCGCCCGCCTGCATCATCCCGTTCAAAAGGTTGAAGACGATACCCATCGCCATAATAGCTACCGGCATCCGGCTTTTACCTTTCAGCAGGAACGGAAAAATAAAGGCCCGCTGAAGATAGTGCAACTGAAACAGCAGGAAGAAGAAATATACCGGCACGGCAAATCCCGCTCCACTCTTCCCCCACAACCCAAACATGACGATGAATACCGGCGCTTCCATAAGCACCCACGCCAGTTTATTATTGATGGAGATTCCCCACGAGGCAGTACGGAACATGCCATAACCCGCTTTGACAAAATAGAGTGCAATAAAGACAACCAATGCCACAGCACTCATTACCCACAGAAATATCTGAAAAGTTTCCTGATTCATAGTTCTTTATTTATGCGAAGCAAAGATAAAGAAAACTCACAACAAACAAATCGTTTTCCCCGGATAATTGTTTTTTCATGCAAAAACCAGTGTTTTTTACTGAGAAGATTAAGCAGTAGAGATACGAAAATCTAATCGTTCCATCATGGAGTAAATTTCATTCCACCATGGAGAAAAAACCGTTCCACCATGGTGGAACGATTTTTTCCCCGTGATGGAACGATTTAAAAGATACAAGTCTAATCCTTACCGTTTCTTAATGGGCACATAAGCCACCTCATCCAAAACATTCTTATAGGCAGGACGGATAATACGCTTGCCTTCGAAATTCAATTCTTCATTGCGATGTGCACACCAACCGACAATACGTGCCATGGCAAACAAAGGCGTGAAGATTTCCTGCGGCAGCCCAATCATCTCGTAGACAAAGCCCGAATAGAAATCCACATTACTCGAAACCGTCTTGCCATTATTCTTCACACGGCCAAACACATCAATGGCGCGCTCCTCGAGCAGTTCAAGGAAAGCGAACTCGCGTTCTTTCCCTTTTTCGCGGGCAAGGTCGCGGGCAAGCTCTTTCAGCAGAATGGCGCGCGGGTCGGAAATGGTATAGACGGCATGTCCGATACCATATATCAAGCCGGTCTTGTTATAGGCTTCCTTGTTGAGCATGCGGGTGAAGTAAGTATCAATCTCATCCACATTCGTCCAGTCCTGAATGTTTTCCTGCAGATGGTGGAACATATCGGCAACCTGGATATTGGCACCTCCATGAAGCGGCCCTTTCAAGGAACCGATACCTGCCGCTATCGAAGAGTAAGTATCCGTCCCGGTAGAAGAAGTGACACGTACGGTAAAAGTGGAGTTGTTACCACCACCGTGCTCGGCCTGAAGAACCAGCAGCAGGTCGAGCGTGCGGGCATCCAGCTCCGTGTAGTCCTTCTTCAGCATATAGAGGAAATTCTCGGCAATGGAAAGGTTTTCCTGCGGATGGCGGATATGCAGTGAACGGCCATGGGTGGCATGGCGAAGCATGTTATAGGCATACGCAATGATGGTCGGGAATTTCGAAATAAGCTCAATGCTCTGCCGCATCAGATTATCGCGGGAAGTGTCATCTGCATCAGGGTCAAAACGATACATCTCGAGCACGCTGCGCGCCAGGATGTTCATAATGTTGTTTCCTTCGAGTTCAATGATATTCATCTTGGTCTTCTGCTCCAGCGGCATGTTGTCGTTGATGAGTTCACGGAAAGAAGAGAGTTCTTCCTTGTCGGGCAGGCGACCGGAAAGCAACAAGTAGGCAATTTCCTCAAAACCGAAACGCTTCTCTTTGATGATGGCGTGTGCCAAGTCATCCACATCATAACCGCGGTAGAACAATTTGCCGGGAATAGGCTTCAGCCCTCCACCGGGGATGCGTTCATAGCCGACCACATTGCCTATTTTGGTCAACCCCACCAAGACTCCCGTGCCGTCCTCATTACGCAAACCGCGCTTCACATCAAACTTCCTGAACAGTTCATTCTCAATCCGGGTAGCTTCCTTCAAATCTTCGGAAAGCTTGTAAATCAGATACTCCTTCTTCATAATCGTTTCGTTTTATTCGTTATTCCCATTTTCTATTCTCCTTACAATCTCCCGGGTGAAAGTCGAAGTGGACAGCGAGACGCCACCCGGCATAAAACGTGCCAAGTCGGCAGTAGCACGGGCTTCTGTGAAACTTTCCTCCAAGGCGTTCTCTATAAGAGAGGCTGCTTCCTTCCAACCCAGATATTCAAGCATCATCACAGCGGAAAGGATGATGGAACAGGGATTCACAATGTCTTTCCCGGCAATGTTCGGAGCCGTCCCGTGAGTAGCCTCAAAAATGGCATGCCCCGTTTTATAGTTGATATTCGCACCCGGTGCAATGCCGATGCCGCCTACCATGGCAGCCAGTTGGTCGGACACATAATCACCGTTCAGATTCAACGTGGCAATCACGGAATATTCTTCGGGGATAAGCAACGTGTTCTGCAAGAATGCATCGGCAATGCAGTCCTTGATGACCAGACGCCCTTCTGCCAGCTCTTTACCAAACTCACATTCTGCCAGCTCGTACCCCCACTTCTTGAAACCGCCTTCCGTAAATTTCATGATGTTTCCTTTGTGTACCAAGGTCACGGAAGGCAGATGATGCTCAAGCGCGTATTGGCAGGCGGCACGCACCAAGCGCTCTGTTCCTTCTCTTGAAACGGGCTTCACGCCAAACGAGGAGGTTTCGGGAAAACGGACTTTTGTCACCCCCATGTCATCATGGAGAAAACGATAGAACTTTTCAGCCTCCGGAGTTCCGGCTTCCCATTCGATGCCTGCATAAATATCCTCGGTATTCTCACGGAATACGCACATATCCACCTTCTGCGGCTCTTTGAGTGGAGAAACAATACCCTTATACCAACGTACCGGACGTTGGCAGACATACAAATCAAGCGTCTGACGCAATGCCACGTTCAACGAACGGATACCTCCGCCGACAGGTGTTGTCAAAGGACCTTTGATGCCCACCTTATAAGTGCGGAAGGCTTCCATCGTTTCATCCGGCAGCCAGGAGCCGGTTTCGTGGAAAGCACGTTCTCCTGCCAGCACTTCTTTCCATTCAATGCCACGCCGGTCACCATAGGATTTCCTGACAGCGGCATTCACGACAGCCTGCATGGATGGGGTCACTTCTGCTCCCACTCCATCGCCGGAAATAAAAGGTACAGTAATTTTTTCCATATTCTATCTTGCATTAAGTGCAGAACCGGCCCGGAACCAGGCTATCTGCTGTTCGTTATACGTATGTTGTACTTCAAAACTTTCTTTACTCCCGTCCTCGTGATGAAGAACCACCTTCAACGTACGTCCCGAAGCAAAATCTTTCAACCCCATGACAGAAATCAGGTCGCGTTCCCGAATCTTGTCATAATCGGCCTTATCCGTAAAGGTCAGTGCCAACATGCCTTGTTTCTTTAAATTCGTCTCATGGATACGGGCAAAGCTTTTCGCCAAAATGACGCGTACATTCAAGAAGCGTGGTTCCATGGCAGCATGCTCACGGCTGGACCCTTCACCATAATTCTCTTCGGCAACGACAATGGAAGGGATACCTTCGGCCTTATACAGCTTCGCAGTGCCTGACACTGTTCCATAGGTATTGGTGGAGCGGTTCCAAACCTTGTTCGTCTCTCCATTGAAAGCATTGACAGCCCCCATCAGCATATTGTCCGAAATATTCTCCAAATGTCCCCGGAAACGGAGCCATGGCCCCGCCATAGAGATGTGGTCGGTGGTACATTTCCCTTGCACTTTAATCAATAAGGGCATATTCAGCAAGTCCATGCCATCCCAGGCAGGGAAGGGAGTCAGCAGTTGCAAGCGCTGTGAATGAGGATTGACCGTAATTTCCGTCTGTCCTTTGCCTGGAGCAATGTATCCTTCCTTTCCTCCTATAAACCCGTGTGCCGGCAGTTCTTCACCGACCGGTTCGGACAGTTTCACAACCTCTCCTTTGGCATTGACCAGCGTATCCCTCAACGGGTCGAAACAAAGGTCACCGGCAATGGTCAGCGCCATCGTTATCTCCGGGGAAGCGACGTAAGCAAAAGTGTTGGGATTTCCATCGGCACGTTTGGCAAAATTACGGTTAAAAGAGGTGACGATGGAATTTTTTCGTTCAGGGTCATCAGTATGGCGCTTCCACTGGCCAATACAAGGTCCGCAGGCATTCGCCATTATCGTTGCGCCAATATCTTCGAAAGCGGCAATCATGCCGTCGCGTTCAGCAGTGGCACGTATCTGCTCCGAACCGGGGTTGACAATCAGCGGAGAAGCAACCTTCAAATTCTTTTCCTTTACCTGCCGGGCAAGGGAGGCTGCGCGGCTCAAATCCTGATAGGACGAATTGGTACACGACCCTATCAGGCCGACTTCCATCCGGCGGGGATAGTTATTGGTTATCACTACCTCGGCAAATTTCGATATCGGTGTTGCTGCATCCGGCGTAAAGGGCCCATTGATATACGGTTCCAACAGCGAGAGGTCTATTTCAATGATGCGGTCGTAATATTTTTCCGGATTTGCCAGCACTTCGTCGTCGGCGCGAAGGTCGGCAGCTACGGAAGCAGCCATTTTTGCCACTTCTTCACGTCCGGTAGCCTTCAAATAAGTACCCATGCGCTCATCGTAAGGGAAAAGGGAGGTAGTCGCCCCCACCTCTGCCCCCATATTGCAGATGGTAGCCTTTCCAGTGGCAGACAATGAAGCGGTTCCCGGTCCAAAATATTCAATGATGGCATTGGTTCCCCCTTTTACAGTAAGAATACCCGCCAACTTCAGAATAACATCTTTGGGAGCTACCCAGCCACTCAATTTACCCTTCAAGTGTACGCCTATCAGACGCGGCATTTTCAATTCCCATTCCATGCCAGTCATCACATCCACCGCATCGGCACCACCCACACCAATGGCCACCATGCCCAAACCTCCGGCATTGGGCGTATGAGAGTCCGTGCCTACCATCATTCCACCCGGAAATGCGTAGTTCTCCAATACCACCTGGTGAATAATGCCTGCTCCCGGCTGCCAAAAACCTATGCCATAGCGGGAAGAAACATCACGGAGAAAATTATAGACCTCCTCGTTGGTCTTCGTAGCAGTCGCGATATCTTCTTTTGCACCTTTATATGCTTGAATCAAATGGTCACAGTGCACAGTGGAAGGCACGGCAACCTGCTCACGGCCTGCATTCATAAATTGCAATAAGGCCATTTGGGCCGTTGCATCCTGCATGGCCACACGGTCGGGACGGAAATTCACATAGTCTTCTCCCCGTCTGTAGTTCTTCACTTTATCCCCATCATACAAATGAGCATACAAAATTTTCTCCGCTAAAGTCATCGGACGCTGTAGTACATTCCGTACGCGTTCTATCTTCTCCGAATAAGCGGCATAAAACGTTTTGAGCATCGTTAAATCATATACCATAACCACTATTTTTTAGTTTTTCATTATTGTAAAGATTACAAATTAATATCATAAACAAATAAAAAGGCTGAATAGTTTAACAAAATAAAGCATTTTTTCCGTCGGAAGTGAAGAATGATTACCTTTGCAACCATGAAGGAACAAGATTCAAATAGTCCTATTATTCACCTCCAGCAGCAACAACTTTTGCTGCGCATGGAATACGAATACGAAAAAGAGGAATTCAAACGCCAAACCGAAAACATGGGGATTGCCCGGAAAGTGAAACGGGGACTTTGCTGGTATCCTGCCACTCCGGGACGAAGTTACTATAATTCACTGAATCAATTAGTAATAGAAATTACACACACAGAAAATACCGATATAGAACATAATTTTGAGTTCGGCCGTCCCGTATGTTTTTTCCGCCAGTCTGCCGATGGAAAAATAACCTATATGAACTTCACCGCTACCGTAAGCTATGCCGACGAGACACGGATGGTAGCGATAATGCCCGGAGCCGGTGCCGTTATGGAAGTGCAGGAAACGGACAACCTCGGCGTGCAACTTTATTTCGACGAAACATCCTATCGGACCATGTTCGAAGCCTTGGAAGATACGTTACGCTCCAAAGGCAACCGCCTGGCCGAATTGCGGGACATATTGCTGGGAACCTCGAAAGCCGGTTTCCGAGAGCTCTACCCCGTACGGTTTCCCTGGCTGAACTCCACGCAGGAGACAGCTGTAAACAAAGTGCTGTGTGCCCGCGACGTGGCCATTGTACATGGTCCTCCGGGAACCGGAAAAACGACCACCTTAGTGGAAGCCATCTACGAAACCCTGCATCGGGAACCGCAGGTACTGGTATGTGCCCAAAGCAATACCGCCGTCGACTGGATTTCGGAAAAACTTGTGGACCGTGGCGTCAATGTCCTGCGTATCGGCAATCCGACCCGTGTCAACGACAAGATGCTTTCCTTTACCTACGAGCGTCGTTTCGAGAACCATCCGCTTTATCCGGAACTGTGGAGCATCCGGAAAAATCTCCGTGAACTGGGCAGCCGTGCCCGCCGTGGCAGCTATGACGAACGCGAAGGAGTACGCAGCCGTATGAGCCGCCTGCGCGACCGCGCCACCGCATTGGAAATACAAATCAATTCAGAGCTTTTTGATGGGGCACATGTCATAGCCTCCACGCTGGTAAGCAGCAATCACCGGCTGCTGAACGGACGCCGTTTCGGCACCCTTTTCATTGATGAAGCAGCCCAGGCCTTAGAGGCTGCCTGCTGGATAGCTATCCGAAAAGCAGACCGCGTGGTATTGGCGGGTGACCACTGCCAACTTCCACCCACCATAAAATGCTACGAAGCCGCCCGTGGAGGTCTGGAACGAACATTGATGGAGAAAGTGGTGTCCAACAAACCTGCCGTTGTCTCTTTGCTGAAAGTGCAATACCGCATGCACGAGGAAATCATGAAATTTCCTTCCCAATGGTTTTATAATGGCGAGTTGGAAGCCGCTCCCGAAGTGCGTTACCGGGGCATCCTGGACTGGGATACCCCCATCCACTGGATTGACACCTCCGAAATGGATTTCAAAGAAGAATTTGTGGGAGAGACTTTCGGGCGCATTAATAAGGCGGAAGCGGACCTGCTCCTATCAGAACTGAAAATCTACATCAACCGTATCAGTGGCAACCGCATTCTGGAAGAAAAAATAGACTTCGGCATCATCTCCCCTTACAAGGCACAAGTGCAATATCTCCGCAACAAGATAAAGGCAGACGCTTCACTCAAGCCTTATCGCAGCTTGTTCACTGTAAATACGGTGGATGGCTTCCAAGGGCAAGAGCGCGATGTTATCTTCATCAGCCTTGTCCGTGCCAACGAAGAAGGGCAGATAGGATTCCTGAATGATTTAAGGAGAATGAATGTAGCCATCACCCGGGCACGTATGAAGCTGGTGATAATGGGAGAGGCAGATACGCTGAAACATCACGGTTTTTACCGGAAGCTACTGGAGTTTATTCAAAATATAGGGAATCAATAATAAAGAAATACCCCCTCCGGTAACACCGAAGAGGGTATTTCACCTATTTATATAAAGCTGATTAATTGTTTTCCGGACGAAGTTTACGAACTGTAACAGCTGTCTGCCACATTTCGCTTTCACGCAAGGCTTTCAATTCTGCATTCAGCTTCTCACGATAATCGGGTTTGGAGTTACTGTCGATAGAAATCTGAGCTTCGTTGCCCGACTTCACACTTGCATACAATTTCTGTACAACCGGCTTGATGGCATCATGAAACGGGGTCATCCAATCCAGCGCACCACGCTGTGCCGTAGTAGAACAGTTGGCATACATCCAGTCCATACCGTTCTTGGCAAACAATGGCATCAAAGATTGAGTCAACTCTTCCACTGTTTCATTGAATGCTTCAGAAGGAGTATGGCCGTTTTCGCGCAATACTTCATACTGAGCCAACAGCAATCCCTGGATAGCACCCATCAATGAACCGCGTTCACCGGTCAAGTCGGAAGTGGCTTCGCGGATGAAAGTTGTCTCGAACAAATATCCCGAACCAATACCGATACCCAGTGCAATCGTCTTGTCAAAAGCCTTACCCGTAGCATCCTGATAGACGGCATATGATGAGTTCAAGCCACGCCCTTCGAGGAACATGGTACGAAGTGAAGTACCGGAACCTTTGGGAGCAACCATAATAACATCAATATCTTTAGGAGGAACCACGCCGGTACGGTCGTTCCAGGTAATAGCAAAACCATGAGAGAAGTAAAGAGCCTTTCCGGGAGTCAAATAAGGTTTGATAGTCGGCCATACAGACATTACAGCTGCGTCAGACAACAGACACATGACGATAGTACCTTTCTGGCAAGCCTCTTCGATGCCGAACAAAGTCTCACCCGGTACCCATCCGTCAGCCACCGCCTTTTCGTATGTCTTACCCGGACGTTGTCCTACAATCACATTGAAACCGTTATCACGCAAGTTGCAAGCCTGGCCCGGGCCTTGTACGCCATAACCGATTACTGCAATTGTTTCATCTTTCAAAATCTCACGTGCTTTTTCCAAAGGAAATTCTTCGCGGGTCATTACATTCTCAATAACACCGCCAAAATTCAATTGTGCCATTTTTTGTTTTAATTTTTATTTGTGGCTTACGCCAACGTTGATAAATTTATTTATTTCTCTGTAAATATCACTTTAGAGCGACAGACCACTTCGCTGCCATTCTTTTTCACCTCCACATCGTAAACGCCCTCACCGGCATCATCCATGAACAAAGTCAACTCATCCCCATAATAGCTTTCGACTACATATGCCATTTCAAAACGACGGATGCGCTTCTCCTTATACATCTCTATCGGGAACAAATCAAGGATATGCTCGATGTAACGGATGCTGTTCACATGCCCGTTAATGTCAATATCACTGTATTTGGCTACCAAAGCAGCAACCGGTTCCTTTGAGGCCACCTTTATCCGCGAAGGTTTTTCTATCGGGCAAGGCTCATCGCAAACATAATCTACAATGCTGCCACTATGAAGAGCCAGCAAATCTGCCGGCTTACGGGTATTCATGCTAATCATCGCCCAAACGGAACGTGCATACCCAATCTTCTTGCCCTCCTTATCGATGATAGCGAAATTACGGTCTGTAAAAAGGCGATAGACATTCTCCACCCAAGTCTGAATGGAGAAATCTTCGTACTGATAAGGCATTTCATCCAGTTCGACAGCCAGACGGGACAATACCCAAGTATAATTGTCCTCGTTTAGAGTCGCGATGCCAAAACCGCGGTCGCTGGCATGGAAACCCGCACAATTCAACAAATGGTTGCCCAATACTCCCATTGTCAGCCGTCCGGTAAAGTCGACATGAAACGGTTCGGCAACAAACTTGTAGGTACCTATCTTATTGTTCTCGCTCATCATGATTCCTAGTGTTTACTTTGACGATATTTTGCTTCACGGTCCGCCAGATATTCATTGACACGCTCAAAGCAGCTGGTCGTAATGGCTACGCGACCCGAACGGACGAACTGAAGTACGCAATCCAACTGGCGCAACTCCTCATAAAGATTGGTGATTTCCTCACTCATGCCATTCTTCTCAACAATGGCAAATACAGCATTCACCTCCACAATACGGGCATTGTACTTACGGATTACTTTAGACACCTCCGGTTTTTCTTCCAGCGTAGGAGTCGTTATTTTATAGAGGGCAATCTCGTGCTGATAGATTTCATCATCCGTGAAATAATGGGCTTGCAGCACATCTATTTTCTTGGTAATCTGCTTGGTCACCTTTTCAATGGTATCCTTGTCCGTCCAAGCGGTAATGGTATATTTATGTACCCCCTTGATGGAGGAGGCCGATACATTCAAACTCTCGATGTTTATCTGCCGGCGGGTAAACACAGCCGTCACCTGATTCAGCAAACCGGCAAAGTTTTCCGAATGAACAATGATTGTATATAGTTTTTTATCCATAGATAGAGTAAATTCTTTAATTTCGCATGACTTCAGCATTCCAACAACATCTGATTGACCGAACCGCCCGGAGGTGTCATCGGCATTACATTTCCTTCTTCCTCCACACAAGCTTCGAGCAGGAATGGTCCGTCAGTCGCTATCATCTCGTCAATCGCTTTTGCCAGCTCCTCGCGGGTCATTACCCTGCGTGCAGGAATATCATATGCCGAAGCAATCTTCATATAATCCGGATTCATCATCGGAGTAAACGAATAACGACGATTGAAGAACATCGCCTGCCATTGACGAACATTGCCCAGGAAGTTATTGTTCAACAGAATCATCTTCACCGGAGCTTTTTGCTCCATGATGGTACCCAGTTCCTGCAGGTTCATCTGCAAGCCGCCGTCTCCCATGAATACGCATACCGTGCGGTCCGGACGTCCAAAAGTGGCACCGATAGCTGCCGGAAGGCCGAAGCCCATAGTACCCAGGCCACCGGAAGTAACAATGCTACGTTCCTTGCTGTATTTGAAATAACGGGCGGACATCATCTGATTCTGGCCGACATCAGTCACCAATATCGCCTCGTTATGGGTAGCCTCACTCACAGCACGCACCACCTCACCCATGCTTAGCGCTTTTCCTGCCGGATGTAATTCCGGACGGATTACCTTTTCCTCTTCCACTTCCTCGTATTGCCGGAAACTGTCAATCCATTCCTGATGGTTGGCGGGTTCCAGCAATTGGGTAACGGCAGCCAGTGTCTCTTTGCAATCTCCCAGGACAGCAACATCGGTCTTTACATTCTTATCTATTTCGGCAGGGTCAATATCAAAGTGGATAATCTTCGCCTGCTTGGCATATGTTTCCAATTTACCCGTCACACGGTCATCAAAGCGCATGCCTACGGCGATAAGGACATCACATTTATTGGTATTGATATTGGGCCCCAGGTTACCGTGCATACCAAGCATTCCTTTGTTCAACGGATGGTTCGTAGGTAATGCGGAAAGTCCCAATAAAGTGCATCCGGCAGGCATTCCGGCTTTCTCAATGAAAGCACGAAGCTCTTGCTGGGCTTCTCCCAGCTCCACGCCTTGTCCTACCAGCACCAAAGGCCGTTCCGCACCATTTATTAATTCAGCAGCCTTCCGTATGGCCTCCGGCTCCATTTCGGGAACGGGAAGATAGCTACGGACATAGTCCACCTTAGTAGGCGCATATTCTGTTTTCTCCACTTGGGCGTTTTTAGCAAAATCCAGCACGACCGGTCCCGGACGTCCGCTCTTTGCCACATAGAAAGCACGTGCCACTGCCCAGGCCACATCTTCTGCACGACGAATCTGGTAACTCCATTTCGTGATAGGCTGAGTAATGCCTACCAAGTCCACTTCTTGAAATGCATCCGTACCCAGAAAGTTCGTCCCTACCTGGCCGGCAATGACAACGATAGGCGTACTGTCAATCATGGCATCTGCAATGCCCGTGATAGTATTGGTAGCACCCGGTCCACTGGTAACCAGACAAACGCCAACCTCGCCTGATACACGTGCAAAGCCTTGTGCCGCATGGGTTGCTCCTTGTTCATGGCGAACCAAGATGTGGTTCAATTCCTTCCGGTGGTCGTATAAGGCATCGAATACCGGCATGATGCTCCCTCCCGGATAACCGAAAATGGTCTTTACTCCCTGATGCTCCAGAGAGCGCATCAATGCTTCTGCGCCTGTTATTAGAGCCTCACCCCGACCCTCTCCTTGGGAGAGGGAGGAAAAGTTACTCTTTTTATTATTATCAGCCATACTTTATCTATTCATTATATTTAAAAGCTCAATAGTAGCTTGAAAAATTTGTTTCATTCTTTCCTCCCCTCGCTTTCGGAAAGGGGGGCTTTTAATCAATCAGCCTCACAGCCCCTTTGTCAGCGGAACTCACCATACTGGCATATGCTTTCAATGCTTTGGAGACTTCACGGTTGCGGGTTACCGGAGTCATAGGGCGTGCTGCAAGCTCTTCATCCGTCAACTTCACATTGATAGAACGGTTCGGTATATCAATTTCGATAATGTCCCCATCCTTAATCTTGCCGATATTACCACCGGCAGCCGCTTCGGGAGAAACATGTCCGATACTTAGTCCGGAAGTACCACCACTGAAACGCCCGTCGGTAATCAATGCACACTCCTTACCCAGATGGCGGGATTTGATATAAGAAGTAGGATAAAGCATCTCTTGCATACCCGGTCCACCTTTCGGCCCTTCGTGAGTGATGACGACGACGTCTCCACTGACCACCTTTCCAGCCAGAATACCGTCACAAGCCGCATCTTGTGAGTCGAAGACTTTCGCCGGCCCCGTAAATTTCCAGATACTCTCGTCTACACCGGCAGTCTTGACAACGCAACCGTCCTGAGCTATATTTCCCTTCAAAACTGCCAGACCGCCATCCTTGCTGTATGCATGTTCCAAATCACGGATACAACCGGTCGCACGGTCCGTGTCGAGTTCCTTATAAGACGCATTTTGTGAACCAAGTACCAGATTGAACTTTCCGGCTGCCGCACTGGAGTATTTCTTGATTGCCTCTTTACATACATTAGAGCTGGTAATACTATACCGGTCGATTGCCTCTGCCAACGTCATTCCATCCACACGGCGGACATTCGTATCGACCAATCCGCCCTTGGCAAGCTCATCCATGATGGCAATGATGCCACCGGCACGGTTAACGTCTTGTACATGATACTTTTGGGTATTGGGAGCCACCTTGCATAAGCAGGGGGTCTTGCGGGAGAGCATGTCAATGTCGTCCATCTTAAAATCCGCTCCGGCTTCGTGAGCCACAGCCAACAAATGAAGTACCGTATTAGTGGAACCGCCCATCGCAATATCCAGCGTCATGGCATTCAAAAATGCCTCGCGGGTAGCAATACTTCGCGGGAGTACGCTCTCATCCCCTTCTTCATAATATCTAAAGGCATTCTCTACAATCAACTTGGCTGCATCCTCAAATAGTTTCTTGCGATTTTCGTGAGTGGCTACAATCGTGCCGTTACCGGGCAGTGCCAATCCAATCGCTTCATTCAGGCAATTCATGGAATTAGCGGTAAACATGCCTGAGCAGCATCCGCAAGTGGGGCAGGCATGTTGCTCAATCTGTGCCACCTCTTTATCGCCCACACTTTCATCAGCAGATTTAATCATGGCATCAATCAAATCCAAATGCTGTCCGTTCCATTCCCCGGCTTCCATCGGACCGCCTGAAACAAACACAGTCGGTATATTCAGTCTCATAGCCGCCATCAGCATCCCCGGAGTAATCTTGTCACAGTTACTGATGCAAACCATAGCATCCGCCTTATGGGCATTTACCATATACTCCACACTATCGGCAATGATATCTCTTGAAGGCAGGGAATAAAGCATACCGTCGTGTCCCATAGCGATACCGTCGTCAATGGCAATCGTATTGAACTCCGCAGCAAAACACCCCAGTTTTTCAATCTCTTCCTTTACAAACTGGCCTATTTCGTGCAGATGTACATGCCCGGGGACGAATTGTGTAAATGAATTGACTATAGCGATAATGGGCTTACCCATCTGTTCCTTCTTCATACCATTCGCCGTCCACAATGCACGGGCTCCCGCCATACGGCGACCTTGTGTGCTGAACGAGCTGCGTAACTGATGCTTCATTTTCAAATCTCCTTTTAATGAAAAAGCCTCTCCCACTATAGTGAGAAAGGCTTAATAAATTATCTTCTAACGTACGAATACATACATAACCTTTCTCACGCTCTTGATGCCACCACCACGACGCGAATAATATGCAGGACTGCCAGGTTAATAGATGTATGTAAATTCATAACTTAATTCTTCTTTTTTGTTTCAAACGTGCTGCAAAGGTAAGGGCTTTTTTATAATCTCCAAACAAATTGAAGAAAAAAATAAGATAAATATGAATAATCGTAAGAAAATATCGCCCTAAAATCCTATTTTATCACTTAACAGTTCTAAATAGAACCATTCAGACAGCCAATGTAAATGTATTGCCAATCATTGAAACCATTTAATAATCTGAAAATTACCAAAGGCTCTCTACATCCCGAAACAAATAATTCGTATCTTTGTCTCTTCAAATACTCAAAAAAAAGTATTTACTAATTAAATAAAGATAGAAAATTAATGGAAACAGTAGAAAACAAGTACATCACCGTAGCATATAAGCTGTACTCAATCGAAAACGGAGAAAAAGATTTCGAAGAAGAAGCACCCGTAGAGCATCCTTTTCAGTTTATCTCAGGTCTGGGAATGACACTCGAACCCTTTGAAGCCCAGATAAAAGACTTGCAGATAGGCGATAAATTCGACTTTACCATTCCGGCATCAGAAGCTTATGGTGAATATGACGACGACCATGTTATTGACCTCCCCAAAGAAATCTTCATGATAGAAGGAGAATTCGACAGCGACCGTGTAGTGGAAGGCGCCGTCATCCCCTTGATGACTTCTGAAGGTCAACGCATCAATGGAAGTGTAGTAGAAGTAAAGGAAGACGTAGTTGTAATGGACATGAATCATCCACTCGCAGGTTGTGATTTGAACTTTACCGGAGAAGTGGTGGAAAGCCGTCCGGCTACGAACGAAGAGCTTGCTGAAGTTGCCCGTATGATGGGTGGCGGTTGCGGCAGCTGCGGTTGTGGTGACTGTGGCGACGGATGCGGCGACCATGAATGTGGAGGCGGATGCTGCCACTAAAGAATTAAAAATTAAAGAATTAAAAATTAAAGAATCAGACTACACAGTATTAAGCATGCCGCATGGTAATTCTTTAATTTTTAATTCTTTAATTTTCAAATTCTATATTATTTACTTGTCATTATCTCCAATACCAATTTATCCGTTTCATTCATTCCTTTAGAACCGATTTTTGTCAGATTACGGATACTCTGATCCACATCCTCATCAATAATACCTTCTACGGAAGTCACACAACGGTTTTCCATGGCCATGATGGCTGAAAGCACTGCGGTTGAAACTCCGGTAGTTACTTTCAATGCACAACTGGGTTTGGCACCATCACAAATCATTCCGGTAAGATTGGCAATCATGTTCTGCACAGCATATGCCACCTGTTCATAAGTTCCTCCCATTAGCCAAGTTATACCGCAACTGGAACCCGTAGCAGCAACCACACAACCGCATAAGGCAGATAAGCGTCCCAAACTCTGCTTGATATAGATTACTGTTAAATGGCTCAACATCAAGGCACGAATCAATTCTTCTTCCGATTTTCCATTTTCTTCGGCATAGACCAGTACGGGAAGGGTAGCGGATATCCCTTGATTGCCACTGCCGGAATTGCTCATCACCGGAATCATGGCACCGGCCATACGGGCATCACATGCTCCCGAAGTGTAAGAAAGGATATGAGAGAAGACACTGTCGCCCATAATCCGGTGTTCGTAAGTGCCACGTAGGATTTTACCCAGTCCATGACCATATTCACCTTCGAAGGAACGTTCGGCGGCAGTCTTGTTCAGTCGTGCCGTATCAAGAATAAAACGAATGTCGTCTAATGGGGTTGTCATGGCGAAGTCATACACTTTGCGTAAAGTCAAGTCCAATACATCCTCCTCCTCTTCGATGCAAGAAGCGGTTTGTTTGTCCAGCAGGATATCCCCGTTGTGCGTTATATAAGTAAAGCAAGTATGTCCACCAGCAATAATGGCGGTTGCCTTGTCCGTATCGGCTTCACAGCAGACTTCTATATAAAGTTTCTCTTCTATATCGTCTTTTAAGGATATATGGATACGCTTTTCTTCTATGAAACGCTTTCCTGCCTCCACTGCATCAGGGGTACTGTCTTTCAAAACCTCCAATTGATATACCGACTTGCCTATTAAAGCGCCAAGCGCCACAGCAATCGGTAATCCAATCATCCCCGTACCAGGAATACCCACTCCCATTGCATTCTTCAGAATATTGGCACTCAGCAATACGGTTATCTTTTCGGGACGCTTATTCAACACTTCCACAGCCTTTGCTACACACAATGCTACTGCTATAGGTTCTGTACAACCAATGGCAGGGACGACCTCGTTCTTGACAAGGGCAATGATTTGCAGTCTTTCCGTTTCAGTCATATTTATTCAAATTTGATGCAGGCAAAGATAATGTATTTTATTCTATAATAAAACGAACAAAAAAATAAAAAAGAGGATTCCAAGCACAGAACCCTCTTTATAGATAAAGAAAAATCTTTTCTTATTTTTTATAAGAATTGTCACCAAGACTTATACCTAAATTGAATCTGGTAGTAACATTCCAAATTCCTTCTATTTCAGTCATTGAGTTCAAGGCAGTCAGCATCTGAATCATATTCCACAAAGGTATACTCTGTCCCCAGAATTCAATGTTCGTGTTCTTTAACAACGCATCTACATCAGGTAACATCGGATAGAGAGCAGGCATAAAAATATCAAATAAATCCTTATCCAAATAGATAGAGAGATCATTTACCGTTCTTACGAGCTCTTCCTCGTTCTTTATCTCCAATTGGGTGGTTCTATAGTTCAAGGGGAAACCATCGATTACATAGCTAATCAGCTTTTCAATATCACTATCAGAAATTTTAGAAATATCTAACTTTTTCAGCATATTATCATCTTCAAGTCCAGCCAACAACTGACCCAACAAATTCTTGATGTCAGCTCCACTCATGCTCTTCACCATTTCTATAATCTGCAAAACAGCTTCCGGAGTCATTTGAGAATCCTCAGCATCTTTCAATGCTTCGGTTACAATGGCAGGAATATTCAGCACAACATAGATATGCTCACCCTTCACATACCAATAAGCCAGATTTGTGGGAGAAGTTTTCCAAACAATGCCGTCCGTTGAAGGGAGCTGCCCCATACCGGCCATAATCATCTGATCCATAGTAATGTTTATTTCTTCTGCATAGCTGGCTACAATAGAACCATCAGCTTTGAACTCTACATCTTTCAAAAGCTGTATCATAGCCGCAGATAGGACATTCGTCCCTACTGTCGAGATATTATCCGCTGCAATCCCTGCATTACCACCTTCTCCATAAGGCGATACCCAAGTCAATCTTCCCGGAGCATAAATATTGGTTCTATCTTTAGAATCAGCATAATAAACAGCATCACACAACTGATATTTCTTCACGATATCTCCTACAAACTCCGTAGAAACCGTAACTGTAGCTTTCCCTTCTAATGTGATAGTACCCGAAACTTTCACATTCGTAGAGCTAAGCAGCACCCAAGCCGCCTTAGTAGCAGGCGTTACACTTTTCTCGCCTTGAAACTTAAAAGTACCGTCTGTCTGTTCAACAACAGTCACATTAATTTCTATTTCATCTGCACCTCTAACCACTTTATTCAACGTCAAAATACCATTCTGCGCATCGGTCATCGCTAATTTCACACTAGCATCAGAACTTGTCGGAATATTAGTTTCCAGTTCCAGATTTTCAGCTGTAATAATCTGACTAGGCACTTTCTTCCAATTTTCATCATCATCATCACTACAAGCCGTGAATAAACTCATTGAACAGATCAATGCAAATAAATAAAATAAATTCTTTTTCATACTTTTTTGAGTACTTGTTTAGTTAATAAAAAGCTTCCCAAGGGAGCTATTAATTTCCCATTTTAAATCGAAGGTGCAAAGTAACACTTTTTAAGGTTACAGTACAAGGTCTTTTCTAAAAAATAAATGTTCCTTTTTTCATCATTACGAGTGAAATTCGGATGCAGATTTCATAAAGAGTAAGCCATTTTTATAAAGAACAAGCCATTGACCAAACTCTGGCAAAGGCAGGCAACTTTATGCGGAAAAGACTTTTTATCTTATTTCCTTAAACGTTTTATGAAAAAAAGTTGTTATCTTTATAAAGTCAAAAGCATTTCTTATAAAGCGTATTGGCACATTAACCTCATATATAAACCTTTAAAGCATTTGATATGTTCAACTCATTTGGAAATATTCTCCGTCTTACCAGTTTTGGGGAATCGCACGGTAAGGGCGTGGGAGGAGTGATAGACGGATTCCCTGCAGGAATAGTCATTGATATGGATTTCGTCCAGGCAGAGCTCGACCGACGCCGCCCCGGACAGTCACGTATCACTACCGCCCGGAAAGAAGGTGATAAAGTGGAGTTCCTCTCCGGCATCTTCGAAGGAAAATCCACAGGCTGCCCCATAGGATTCATTGTATGGAACCAAAACCAACATTCTGACGATTACAATAATCTGAAAGAAGTCTACCGACCGTCACATGCCGACTATACTTATAAAGTGAAATATGGCATCCGCGACCACCGCGGAGGCGGACGTTCATCAGCCCGTGAAACAATCTCGCGTGTAGTAGCGGGTGCCCTGGCCAAATTGGCGCTGAAGCAGCTGGGTATACACATCACGGCGTACACTTCACAAGTAGGTCCTATCCGCCTTGAAGAAAATTATACCGCATACGACCTCGACCTGATAGAGACCAATCCGGTCCGCTGCCCCGACCCGGCGAAGGCAAAAGAAATGGAAGAACTCATCTTCAAGATAAAGGGAGAAGGAGATACCATCGGAGGAGTGGTGACTTGTGTCGTCAAAGGATGCCCCATCGGACTGGGACAACCCGTATTCGGTAAGCTCCATGCAGCACTTGGAGCAGCCATGCTCAGCATCAATGCAGCAAAAGCATTTGAGTATGGAGACGGTTTCAAGGGATTAAAGCAGAAAGGCTCGGAGCAGAATGATGTGTTCTACAACAATAACGGACGTATCGAGACCCGCACCAATCATTCGGGCGGTATACAAGGTGGAATCAGTAACGGGCAAGACATCTATTTCCGTGTAGCCTTCAAACCCGTGGCAACCGTACTGATGGAGCAACACACCGTGAACATTGACGGTGTAGACACCACCCTGAAAGCCCGAGGACGCCATGACCCGTGTGTATTGCCACGCGCAGTACCCATCGTGGAAGCAATGACAGCAATGACATTGTTGGATTATTACCTGATTGACAGAACAACACAACTATAATATTCACCCATGGAAATAAAGAAATACATCACCGAGAACGAGCCTAAAATGCTGGAAGACTTGTTCAGCCTCATTCGCATTCCAAGCATCAGTGCCAAACCCGAGCATCACGACGATATGCTTGCCTGCGCCGAACGCTGGGCACAGTTGCTGCTCGAAGCCGGAGCGGATGAAGCCCTCGTAATGCCCTCCAAAGGTAACCCGATTGTTTTTGGACAAAAAATCGTAGACCCGGACGCCAAGACCGTATTGGTATATGCCCACTACGACGTGATGCCAGCCGAACCTCTCGAACTTTGGAAAAGCGACCCCTTTGAACCGGAAATACGCGACGGACATATCTGGGCACGCGGTGCTGATGATGACAAAGGGCAATCTTTCATACAAGTGAAAGCGTTTGAATACCTCGTACGCAACGAACTGCTGCAAACCAACGTAAAATTCATCTTCGAAGGAGAAGAAGAAATCGGTTCGCCCAGCTTAGAAAGCTTCTGCCAGGAGCACAAAGAGTTGCTGAAAGCAGACGTCATTCTGGTTTCGGACACCAGCATGCTTGGTGCAGACCTGCCTTCACTGACCACCGGACTGCGCGGACTGGCCTATTGGGAAATAGAAGTGACCGGCCCCAACCGCGACCTGCACAGCGGTCACTTCGGCGGTGCTGTTGCCAACCCCATCAATGTGCTTTGCCAGATAATCAGCCAAGTGACGGACGCAGAGGGACGTATCACCGTACCGGGCTTCTATGACGATGTGGAAGAAGTTCCCCAAGCCGAGCGCGACATGATAGCCCGCATTCCTTTCGACGAAGAGAAATACAAAAAGGCTATCCATGTAAAAGCACTTTTCGGAGAGAAAGGTTACAGTACGCTGGAACGTAATAGTTGCCGTCCGTCTTTCGACGTATGCGGCATCTGGGGCGGATATACGGGTGAAGGGTCCAAGACCGTGCTCCCATCCAAGGCATACGCCAAGGTATCCTGCCGGTTGGTTCCCCACCAGGACCACCACAAGATATCCCGGCTCTTTGCCGACTACATTCTGGACATAGCGCCGGATTCAGTACAGGTAAAAGTCACTCCGATGCATGGAGGCCAAGGATATGTATGTCCCATCACCCTACCCGCCTACCAAGCCGCCGAAAAAGGTTTTGAAAAAGCTTTTGGAAAGAAACCGCTGGCAGTGCGTCGGGGTGGAAGTATCCCCATCATCTCCACTTTCGAGCAAGTACTGGGCATCAAAACCATTCTGATGGGCTTCGGGCTCGAATCCAACGCCATCCACTCACCTAATGAGAATATACCGTTGGACATCTTCCGTAAAGGAATAGAAGCTGTTGTCGAATTCTACCTCAATTATAAATAAAACAAGAAAATCAGGATGAAAGACTTCCAAATTCAAGCCATCGGCCTGATGTCCGGCACTTCCCTTGACGGGCTGGACGTATGTTGTTGCACTTTCCGGCAGCAAGCCGGAAAATGGTCTTTCCACATAGACTGTGCAAAAGGCTATAGCTACCCCGACGCCATGAAGCAGATATTGGGTACCGGTGCACAGACAATGAGTGCTTTGGAGTTCATCACTTTCCACAGCTCCTATGGAAAGTTTCTCGGTGAACGTGTCAACGAGTTCATGCAAGAATTTGGAGTCCACCCCGATATTATCGCCTCCCACGGGCATACCATCTTCCATGAGCCTCAAAAGAGAATCATGTACCAAATAGGTGACGGAGCCGCCATTGCCGCTGAAACCCGTATACCTACCGTTTCGGATTTCCGGCGGCTGGACATCATGCTGGGTGGGCAGGGCGCTCCACTCGTACCTATTGGCGACCGGTTGCTTTTTGCCGACTACGACTTCTGTTTGAATATCGGCGGTTTCTCCAACATCTCATTCGAGCAGGACGAGCGGCGCATCGCTTTTGACATCAGTCCGGTGAATTACGTCATCAACCATTACTGCCGGCAAATAGGATTGGAATTTGACCGTGACGGCGAGATAGCACGGCAAGGCAACATCTGCCAAGAACTGCTGGACGAACTGAACGGAATGGATTTCTACCATCAGTCCGGACCGAAGTCATTGGGACGGGAGTGGGTGGAAACGCTGGTATATCCCATGCTCGAGCGTTATGGCTTGAGTATGGAGAATATGCTACGTACCTTTTACGAGCATGCCGCCTGGCAAATATCACGCATCATCACCGCCCGCCCCTTGCCCGATGGTAACGGAAAACTGCTGATTACCGGCGGAGGTGCATTCAACAAGTTCCTCATAGAACGTATCGACGCCTTGTGTCCGTGTGAAATCGTGATTCCCAGCCGGCAAATCATAGAATACAAGGAAGCCCTAATCTTTGCTTTCCTGGGTGCCCTCTATATGGCGGACACACCCGGATGCCTCGCCTCGGTGACGGGAGCCACGACAGATAATATCGGAGGGATGCTGTTTAAAATATAGTCAATTTTACCATTATGGAAAAATCAAAAGACACCTGGACCGTCTTATCCAGCGAATACCTTCATCGGGCTCCGTGGCTCACTGTGCGTAAGGACCATGTAGTGCTGCCCAACGGCAACCACATCCCCTCCTATTATATATTGGAATATCCAAACTGGGTGAATACCATCGCCATCACCCGTAATGGACAATTTGTCTTTATCCGCCAATACCGGCATGGCATACAAGAAACGTCCTATGAGCTCTGTGCAGGGGTATGCGAAGAAGAGGACGGCTCTCCGATGGTTTCCGCACAACGGGAACTTTTGGAAGAAACCGGCTATGGAAACGGAGTATGGAAAGAGTTCATGCAAATCTCTCCCAATCCAAGTACCCACACCAACATTACCTACTGTTTCCTGGCTACGGACGTGGAGAAAATCTCCGAGCAACACTTGGAAGATACGGAGAACCTGACCGTACACCTGCTTTCCTTGCAGGAGGTCAAGGACTTGCTGCAACAAGGAAGCATCCGCCAGGCGCTGATGGCTGCTCCCCTCTGGAAATACATGGCGGAGAGAATTATTTAATGTGATTACCCTTATTCAAACGGCTTGCGGAATGTACATCCGGATTTCCATTCGGAACAACCGTAAGCCGTTTTCCCCTTGATAACGGTACCTTTTCCGCAAAGCGGACAAGGCTGGCCGACGAAGTCATCAGCTTGTACGGAAGCCTCCGTACTTGAAGCTGCCACAGCGCCCGAAGCCTGCTCCGTCTTTTTACCTGCGGCGGCAGACTTTCTCGGTGTTCTTTTCTTCGGCTCCTTTTTCGGCTTATCGGCAGCCTCTGTCTTGGCAGAAACCTTACTGCCCTTTTCGGGAGCAGGCGCTTGGATGGTGATGTGGCGGTTGCTGTTATCAGAAAGTACACTCATCACGACTTCCGATACCATCTGCTTCAATTCTTCCAAGAATTGTCCGGCATTATATGTCCGCCTTTCTATCTCACGTAGCTTTTTCTCCCAGATACCGGTCAGTTCCGCCGACTTCAACAGCTCCTCATGGATAATCTGTATCAGCTCCACACCGGTAGGGGTGGCTATCAGGTTCTTCTTTTCCTTGCGGATATAGTTTCGCTTGAACAGCGTCTCGATGATGGCTGCACGGGTAGATGGACGACCGATACCGTTTTCCTTCAGCGCATCACGCAGTTCGTCGTTATCCACCAGCTTGCCCGCCGTTTCCATAGCACGCAGCAGGGTGGCTTCCGTATAAGGCCGGGGCGGCTGCGTCCACTTCTCATACAAATCGGGGACGTGCGGTCCGCTTTCTCCTTTCACAAAAGCCGGAAGCACATTCTCCTCTTCTCCCTTCTCCTCTTTCTCCTCCTGCGATTGTGCCGAGGGGATGCCGAAGATAATACGCCAACCCGGTTCCAGAATCTGCTTGCCGGTAGCCTTGAACTCTATGCTCTCTACCTCGCCCAATACGGTGGTAGTGGCAAACTTACAATCGGGATAGAATACAGCAATGAAACGGCGTGCTATCAAATCGAATACGCGACGCTCCATATCCGTCAGATTCTGCGGATGCTGACCGGTAGGAATAATGGCGTGGTGGTCTGTTACCTTCGAGTTATCGAAAACCTTTTTGGACTTCAACAATGCAGTTCCTGTCAAAGGGGCTGTAAATGTCTCGTAATCACGCAGACCTTTCAAGATGCCGGGGCATTTGGGATAGATGTCATCACTCAAATAGGTAGTGTCTACACGTGGATAGGTAGCCACTTTCTTCTCATACAAAGACTGGATGATTTTCAGCGTCTCATCAGCGGAATAGGCAAACTTCTTGTTACATTCCACTTGCAAAGAAGTCAAGTCAAACAAGCGGAGTGGCGCCTCCCTCCCCTCTTTCTTGGTGACATCCGTCACGGTAAAAAGAGAATTCTTAATCTGGTCCAATAAAACAAGCCCACGTTCGCGGTCGGTAATGGGGTCGATACCCCGATTCTCTTCTTCTTTTTTAGGTTTCTTCCCGGCAGCTATAGCCTCTTTCTGCTTCTCGGCTTCCAATACCAGTTCCTCCTCACTTTTCCGGAGGATGGTGGAGAAAGTGGTATCTCGATAGACGGTCTTCAGTTCCCAGTATTGCTTGGGAACAAAATTCTGTATTTCCAACTGACGGTTTACAATCAGCGCCAGTGTCGGCGTTTGCACACGGCCGATAGAAAGTACCTGCCGGTTCTGCCCATACTTCATGGTGTAGAGGCGGGTGGCATTCATCCCGAGCAGCCAGTCGCCAATGGCACGCGACAAGCCTGCTTCGTACAAAGGCTGGAAATCCGACGCATCGCGCAGCTTGGCAAAGCCCTCACGGATGGCTTCCTCTGTCAATGAAGATATCCAAAGACGTTTCACCGGGCAACGTGCCCCGGCTTTCTGCATCACCCAGCGCTGTATCAATTCTCCTTCCTGCCCGGCATCACCGCAGTTTATAATCATATCGGCATGTTGCATGAGGTTCTCTATCGTATGGAACTGGCGCTCGTATGTGGGATTGCTAATCAGCTTAATGCCGAAACGGGGAGGTATCATGGGGAGGCTTCCCAAACTCCATGACTTCCAGTTAGGGGTATATTCATGCGGCTCCTTCAGCGTACAAAGATGGCCGAATGTCCAGGTCACCTGGTATCCGTTTCCTTCGATGTATCCGTCCTTCTTTTCTTTCGCTCCCAATACATCGGCTATGTCACGCGCCACAGAGGGCTTTTCGGCAATACAAACTATCATTCGTTATTCTTTTAGCGGGACAAAGGTAATAAAAAGGGGGCAAGAACGAAACTATAAGCAAGAAACGATAACATAGACCAGGTGATTTTTCTCCCCCAAAGCTGACGTACGGACATAAAAAAAGGAGTACCGCTGTACTCCAACCTTTGTTAACCTTAAATCTAATACTATGAAAAACACATTGCAAAGATACGGACTTCTGATAAATCTGCAAATTATCCAACTAAAAAAGTATGTTCTATAACACAGATTAAGAAAAAGGGACGGATATGTAAACACATACCGTCCCTCTTTTAACATTTAACGTGTCGGATTATTCTTCATCCAACAAGATTTCCAATATCTGGCAAGCAGCCTTGGCAACCGGAGTACCGGGGCCAAAGATGGCAGCTACACCTGCCTTGTAAAGGAAGTCATAGTCTTGTGCGGGAATTACACCACCGGCAATCACTACGATATCCTCGCGTCCCAACTTCTTGAGCTCTTCGATAATCTGCGGAACCAATGTCTTGTGTCCGGCAGCCAATGAAGAAACCCCTACTACATGAACGTCGTTCTCAACCGCTTCACGGGCAGCCTCGGCCGGTGTCTGGAACAAGGGTCCCATATCCACATCGAAGCCACAGTCGGCATATCCGGTTGCAACAACCTTGGCACCGCGGTCGTGACCGTCCTGGCCCATCTTGGCTACCATGATACGAGGCTGACGTCCCTCTTTCTTCGCAAACTTCTCCGCCAATTCACAAGCACGGTGGAAGTCGCTGTCATTCTTACTTTCTGATGAATACACGCCTGATATAGTTCTAATTACTGCTTTATAACGTCCTACAATCTTTTCGCAAGCATAAGAGATTTCCCCCAAAGTGGCACGGACACGGGCTGCCTCGACTGCCAGTTCCAGCAAGTTTCCCTTACCGGTCTTTACACATTCAGTAATAGCCTCCAATGCCTTGTCCACTTCCGCCTGGTTACGTCCTTCCTTCAGACGCTTCAGGTTCTCAATCTGTTCCTGACGGACAGCCGTATTGTCGATTTCAAGAATATCAATCGGAGCTTCTTTCTCCAGACGATACTTGTTCACGCCGACAATGGTCTGCGAACCGCTATCGATACGGGCTTGTGTACGTGCAGCAGCCTCTTCGATACGCATCTTGGGAATACCGGTTTCGATGGCTTTTGCCATACCGCCCAGCTTCTCTACTTCCTGAATCAATTCCCAAGCCTTGTGAGCCAACTCATTAGTCAAACTTTCCACATAATAAGAGCCACCCCATGGGTCTACATTCTTGCAAATGTAAGTTTCTTCCTGAATATAAATCTGCGTATTACGTGCAATACGTGCAGAGAAATCCGTCGGCAAGGCAATAGCCTCGTCAAGAGCATTGGTATGCAGTGACTGAGTATGTCCCAATGCAGCAGCCATCGCCTCGATACAAGTACGGCCCACATTGTTGAACGGGTCTTGCTCTGTCAGCGACCAGCCGGAAGTCTGGGAGTGCGTACGCAAAGCCAGCGACTTCGGATTCTTCGGGTTGAACTGCTTCACAATCTTTGCCCACAACATACGTGCGGCACGCATTTTGGCAATTTCCATAAAGTGGTTCGTTCCGATGGCCCAGAAGAAAGAGAGACGCGGTGCGAAAGCATCGATGTCAATACCCGCAGCCGTTCCGGCACGCAGATATTCCAAACCGTCTGCCAGGGTGTAAGCCAACTCGATGTCTGCCGTAGCACCCGCTTCCTGCATGTGGTAGCCGGAGATGGAGATAGAGTTGAACTTAGGCATTTTCTGGGAAGTATATTCAAAGATGTCAGAGATAATCTTCATAGAGAATGCAGGCGGGTAGATATAGGTATTACGCACCATGAATTCCTTCAAGATATCGTTCTGGATAGTACCAGCCATTTCTTCCAACTTGGCACCCTGCTCCAGACCTGCGTTGATGTAGAATGCCATAACAGGAAGTACGGCACCGTTCATAGTCATAGAGACGGACATCTTGTTCAAAGGAATTCCATCGAACAACACCTTCATATTCTCCAAGGAACAGATAGATACACCTGCCTTACCAACGTCACCCACTACACGTTCGTGGTCGGGGTCGTAGCCACGGTGAGTGGCCAAGTCGAAAGCTACGGACAAACCTTTCTGTCCGGAAGCCAAATTACGACGGTAAAAGGCATTTGATTCTTCCGCTGTGGAAAAGCCTGCATACTGGCGGATGGTCCAAGGACGCAACGTATACATCACCGAGTACGGACCACGCAGATAAGGAGGAAGCCCGGCAGCATAGCCCAAGTGTTCCATTCCCTCAAGGTCTTCTTTTGTATAAACAGGCTTCACCTCAATGTGTTCCGGCGTTTTCCAATCAGCATGGATGCCGTTAGCCTTTTGCCACTCAGCACCGTTGACGGGCTGAAAAGCGGCATATATATCTAAGTTTTTAAAATCTTTTCGCATCATGTTATTTACGATTTGACGATTTACGATTTACGATTGAAGTTGCTTACTTCAAAAGTTTGGCGTTGAATTCTTTTAATGTCTCTAATACGTTGACACGGACATGGATAAAGTTCTCGATACCGGCAGCCTTCAAGTCGTCCATGCAAGCAGGAGCACCGGCTACGATAAACATGGCACGGCCATTCAGAGCCTTGAAGGCAGGAACAGCATATTCTGCATATTCATCATCACTTGAACACAATACCACGATGTCGGCCTTGGCAGCCATAGCTGCTTCTATACCTTCTTCTACGGTGGGGAAACCGAGGTTATCCACAACTTCGTATCCGGCACAAGCCAGAAAGTTGCAAGAGTACTGTGCACGTGCCTGGCGCATGGCCAGATTACCGATAGTCAGCATAAACGCTTTCGGGCGTTTGCCGGAAGCCTCTGTTTCGAGACGCAACGCTTCAAATTCACTGGCAGCACGGTCAAAGTTCAGTGTCGGAACATCTTTTTCGCAGGTATGTCCGCCGCCGCAACAGCAAGTAGCCTCAACCGGTTTCTTATCTCCCGCCTTTTCATTAAAGTTGGGGAACTGGTTGGTACCCAGCAACACTTCCTTACGCTTGGCGACTGCAGCATGACGGGCCTTGTTGCTTTCGTTTACGGCAGCCTGCACTTTTCCGGCTTTCACGGAAGCATAGAAACCACCGTCTTCTTCTACAGTGAGGAAGAGGTCCCAAGCCTGCTTGGCAATAGAGACGGTCAAATTCTCAATATAGTAAGAACCTGCAGCTGGGTCAATAACTTTATCGAAGTGCGATTCTTCTTTCAACAGCAGTTGTTGGTTACGCGCCATACGCTCAGAGAATTCGTTAGGAGCATCATAAGTCTTGTCGAACGGAGTAACCGTCATTGAGTCAACGCCGGCAAGGGCGGCACTCATCGCCTCAGTCTGCGTACGCAACAAGTTTACGTGTGCATCAAACAAAGTCAAGTTGAATGAAGAAGTTTCCGCATGAATCTTCATCTTGGCTGCACAGCGGCATTCGTTATCCTTACCCTTGTTGTCGCAGTCGCGCAGACACTCGGGACTGTAAGAAGCCACAATATTAGCCCACAGCATACGTGCAGCGCGGAATTTGGCTATTTCAAGGAAGTAGTTGGAACTGATACCGAAATTGAACTTAATCTTCTTGGCTACCATTGCAGCCGGCAGACCGGCATCAACCAGCTGATTCATATATTCATTACCCCAAGCCAAAGCATAACCCAGTTCCTGAAAAATATAAGAACCCGCATTGTTTAATGTCAACGCGTTCACATTCAATACACGGTATTTCGGAAGGGAAGCGGTAGCCTCGAGCAGCGCCTTGGCTGTTGCCACCATATCACCTTTTTCTTTACCTTTGGCCAGCATTTTGTTGAAGTAGTCATAGTTGATGGAGCCCTGCAATTTCGTCAAGTCATAATCCTTCTTCTGGAAATAAGCGACAAGAAGTTCTGCAAGTTCCACCACATGCCCCTGGCAGGTAGAGAAATTCAACTCGACACATTCCGCGCAGATATCTTTCAACAAAGTTTCAATATACTCTGCGTTCAATTCCTTGGCCTTTACATGGAAAGAGAGTGAATCTACACCTTTATTCAAAATATCCAACGCCTTGGCATTGGCCTCTTTGGGGCATTCCACTTTGATTTCCTGACGCACAAGCCATTCATTGTTGTCTTTCTTGGTACCTCTGAGATAAGGAAACTCGCCGGGAAGGGCATCTGTCGTCTTCAAACCTTCCAGGTCCTCCATACGGTAGAAAGGTTTCACCTTAAATCCTTCGTTTGTCTTCCAAACGAGCTTCTTCTCGAAATCCGCCCCTTTCAGGTCTGCGGTAACTTTCTCCATCCACTGCTCAGTGGAAACGGGAGAAAAGTCGGAGAAGAGTTTTTCTTTACTGTCTGCCATAGTTTATTTAAAATTTAAATAGATGAATACTATTCATTTTTGTCATCAAGAGACTTGCAAATATAAACAAATACTTAGAACAAAATCTTTTTTTAGAGAAAATTGCACTTACAGATGACTCCGTGTCCATACGGATTCAGCGTATTCACCGGAAGCATACTCTACTTTTGCAAAGTTGATATAGCAAAAAGTACCACAAAGCCTTTGCTACCTCCTTTTTATTAAGTAATTTTGCGCGAAATTTAAAAAACGACATATTAATAAGGTACTATGAATTGGTTAGAAAGCTTGCTATGGGACCCTTCATCTGTCGCTCACATCGTTTGTTTGTATGCATTCGTAATATCTGTGGGCGTATTGCTGGGTAAGATTAAGATTTTCGGGGTATCGTTGGGGGTTACATTCGTCCTCTTTGCCGGTATCCTGATGGGCCATTTTGGCTTCACGGGCGAAACACACATTTTGCATTTCATCCGCGAATTCGGTTTGATTTTATTTGTATTCTGTATCGGTCTGCAAGTCGGGCCCTCCTTCTTCTCTTCCTTTAAGAAAGGGGGTATGCGGCTGAACATGCTTGCTGTCGGCATCGTATTGCTGAATATCGCAGTAGCATTGAGCATCTACTTCATTGACGGAGGAATAGACTTGCCAATGATAGTAGGTATTCTCTATGGTGCCGTAACCAATACTCCGGGTCTGGGTGCCGCACAAGAAGCCCTGAACCAGATAAACTATACGGGAGACCCCATTGCACTGGGATATGCCTGCGCCTATCCGCTTGGTGTGGTAGGTATCATAGGTTCCATCATAGCCATCCGCTATATCTGCCGGGTGAACCTCAAGAAAGAGGAACAGGAACTCAACACGCAGGAAGCCGATGTTAAGCATCAGCCGCACATGCTTCACCTCGAAGTACGCAATGAATCAATTTCCGGAAAGACCCTGCTCCAGATAAAGGATTTCCTGGGACGTCCGTTTGTATGTTCGCGCATACGCCACGAGGGGCACGTCAGTATCCCCAATCATGAAACAATATTCCACGTAGGAGACCAGCTCTTCATCGTATGTTCCGAAGAAGATGCCGAAGCGGTGGCTGCCTTTATCGGAAAAGAAATACACGTAGACTGGGAAAAGCAGGACACTCCGATGGTTTCCCGCCGTATCCTCGTCACCAAGTCCGAAATCAATGGCAAGAAGTTGGGAAGCCTCCACTTCCGCAGCATGTACGGTGTAAATGTAACCCGTATCAACCGTTCGGGTATGGACTTGTTTGCCGATCCCAATCTGGTACTTCAGGTAGGTGACCGCGTAATGGTGGTCGGCCAGCAGGATGCCGTAGAACGTGTAGCCGGCGTATTGGGTAATCAGTTGAAACGTTTGGACACTCCGAATATCGTAACTATTTTTGTGGGAATCTTTTTGGGAATCCTGCTGGGTAGTCTACCTATCACATTCCCGGGTATGCCGACACCGGTTAAGTTAGGTTTGGCTGGTGGTCCGCTGGTAGTGGCCATCCTCATCGGACGTTTCGGTCACAAAATGCATCTTGTGACATACACCACCATGAGTGCCAACTTGATGTTGCGTGAAATCGGTATCGTGCTCTTCCTTGCCAGCGTCGGCATAGAAGCCGGTGAGCATTTTGTGCAGACCGTGGTAGAAGGCAGCGGATTGCTGTATGTGGGATATGGTTTCCTGATAACCGTTATTCCTTTGTTGATAATCGGTATGATTTCCCGCTTCTACTGCAAGGTGAACTACTTCACGTTAATGGGTCTGATTGCCGGTAGTAACACAGACCCTCCTGCATTGGCATATGCCAACCAGACATCGGGCAATGACGCTCCGGCAGTAGGTTATTCTACAGTATATCCGTTGACTATGTTCCTGCGTATCTTGGCGGGGCAGATGATATTGCTGACAATGATGTAATAGGAAATGCAATAACCTCCTTAAAATAAAACCTCCGGTCTTTTCAAAACTATAATATGAAAAGACCGGAGGTTTTATTTTGAAGATTATCCATCAACGGCAACGATCAAAGAAAGATTCTATCGCCTCCTTATCCACAAAGTAGCCTTTCACCCCGCATACCATGCGGTTGTTCATAAGCAACCCTTCATACCCATTCCGGTCCACATCCAGCACCTCCTTCTGATAGGTTTCTGAAACGGTATGCGCCTTTTCGTCAGCAGGCAATTGCTGGTAAGTACCAATGTACCAATTGCCGTCAAACAGATTGTTTGTAGAGCTTATCATAGAGAATCTGCTTGCCTCGGCAGCATAGAAAGTATTCTGTTTGAAAAACGTGTCATCGGCCAAACCATCCCAAGAATCGGAAGTAATCATCGTACGGTCCACGTTAGCAGCCAGCTTTGCATTGGCATGAATAATATTGTGTTCTACCAGCGTATGTTTCGCAGGACCGGCAACATGTATGCTCGGCGAAAACATCCCTGCACGGGTTTCTTTGGGACGAATACCATCGCCGATACTGATATTATAGCGTACCACGTAGAAGTCCTGCCCATTGTCCCAGGAGTTACCGGTGTCCTTAGGGTCGAAATATTTCATGACGTAGACCATGGACAAAGAAGCGGCTGCGCCACCGTACCAATTGCCTTCCCCGCCCTTGCCGTTCCACGACATGCCGGGTACAAACAAAGTGCTGTAAAGCCGTGGGTCACGGTTGGCAAAATGGGCGGCATTGGGGCGCGTCACATCCAATGCTCCATTGTTCATTTCCCCGTAGTTACGGTCGGTCACCGGAGTACCGTCCGTCAGGTAATAGTCATCCACCAGGTTTAGTGTACCATTCATTGATTCGATAGGAGTATTCCAGTGTGCATTGAAAGACATCCGGTCCACACTTGCCGAAGTCTCGGAACTTCCGTATACCTTTATACCCGGCAGAAAGAACACCCACAACAGTAAGAGGAATCTCAATCGTGACATACCGAGCACTCAGTTTACCTGAGATTGAGTTTCTGTTTCACAAATTCCTCTATGAAATCCGTCGTTCCCTCAACTCCCAATACAGAGGAATCGATACACAAATGATATGTCTCGGCAGCCCCCCATTTTTTATAGCTGTAGTAGTTATAGTATTCGGCGCGTTTCTTATCCGCTTTGTTCATCATCTCCTCCGCTTCACGCTCAGAAATGGAATGCATTCGGCAAAGGCGTTTGATGCGCTCTTCATTGGAGCAGGAAATGAAAACATTGACACAGCGTGGATTATCCCGAAGAATATAATCAGCACAACGTCCCACGAACACGCAGGACTTCTCCTCCGCCAATCGGCGTATCACGTCACTTTGCACTTTGAACAGAGCATCATTACTCAGGCAATTCGTAGCAGGGATAGCCCCGTCACTGACAAAAGGGAAACGCATGCCGAAGAGCCCTCCAATAATGCCTTGTGAAGCTTTCTCATCAGCTTTTTCAAAAAACTCACAACATAGTCCACTCTCTTCGGAAGCCAGCCTAATCAGCTCCTTATCATAAAAATCAATTCCCAGACGGGTAGCCAGCTTCTCGCCTATCTCCCGTCCACCACTACCCAACTGACGGCCTATATTGACTATAAAATTATTGTCCATATGCTTGTTAATCTATTAGTTTGCAGATAGCAAATATAAATATTCTTACGGAATATCTACAGAAAGCATATGAAAAATTTTATTTTAATGTGCTGCAGCAGTCTTAAACTTACGGAATTGATAAACCAGCATCACCAGTGCTATCAAGCTTGCAAGTAAATCGGATACCGGCATACTATACCACACCCCGGCCACGCCAAAGAAGTGCGGCAGAATAAGCAGACAAGGAAGCAGAATCAGCATCTGCCGCGTAAGTGAAAGGAATATCGCCTTGCCCGCCATCCCTATACTTTGGAAGAAATTGGAGGTTACCATCTGGAAACCGATAATGGGGAAGAACATCACCGTAATACGCAATCCCGTAGCCGAAAGTTCCGTCAATTCTGCGTCTGATGTAAAGATACCCACCACCAGATTAGGTGCCAGCATCCCTACCAAGAAGCCAAAGGTTGTCACACAGGTGGCATAGATTATTGTCAGTTTCAGTACCTTGTTCACCCGGTCGTACAACTTTGCTCCGAAGTTATATCCGGCAATGGGCTGCATTCCCTGGTTTAATCCCATCACAATCATAACTACGATAAACACCAAGCGGTTCACAATACCAAAGGCACCGATAGCCAAGTCGCCTCCGTACTTCTTCAATCCCTGATTGATAAGGATTACAATAAGGCAAGCCGCCAGGTTCATCAGAAAAGGAGACATACCGATAGCCAGTGAATCAAATACAATCTTACGCTTCAGACGGAAGATACCCCGGCGGAAGTGCAGCAATTCATTGGCGTTATTGAACTGCTTGAGTTGCCACAGCAAGGCAATGACCTGCGCAGACACCGTAGCAATGGCAGCCCCGCGAATCCCCCAGTCGAACATAAATATAAAAATAGGAGCCAATATCGTATTGATAGCCACCGTAGCAATAGTGGCATACATCGCCTGCTTGGGATGTCCCGAAGCACGCAGCACCGCATTCAGACCCAGATAGAGATGGGTAACAACGTTGCCCAACAAGATTATCTCCATAAACTGCCGCGCATATTCCACCGTCTCATCACTGCCACCAAAGAAATAAAGGATAGGATTAAGAAAAGGAAAGACTATAACGGTAAACGCCAAACCCAACAAAATATTCAGTACAAACACATTGCCCAGCACCCGTTGCGCCGTATCATAATCCTTCTGTCCCAGCTTTACCGAAATCAGTGTAGCAGCACCTACGCCTACCAATGCACCGAAAGCAGCCCCGAGGTTCATCAACGGGAAAGTCAGTGCCAATGCCGACAGAGCCATGGTCCCCACACCGTGACCGATGAAAATACTATCTACCATATTATATAAAGAAGATGCCGTCATGGCAATGATTGCCGGCACGGCATACTGCATCAAGAGTTTTCCGATGCTCTCCGTACCCAACGCTGTGGGTGTCTTTTGTGCTGTCATACTATATACCTATTTCTTTTTACCGGGTGCAAAGGTACGTATTTTCCGTCAAAAGGTTCGCTATCTGAAAAATGTTTCGTACTTTTGTACCCAAATTGAGTGAAATATAGCGAAATGAACGTATTAGAACTAAGTGAACAAGAAATCATTCGTCGCAACAGTATGAATGAACTTCGCGCGATGGGCATTGAGCCTTATCCCGCAGCAGAGTATGTAACAAATGCTTTCTCTACCGATATTAAAGCTGAATTCAACGACGATGCAGAGCCTCGCCAAGTGTCCGTTGCCGGACGTATCATGAGCCGCCGTATCATGGGTAAAGCATCTTTCATCGAATTGCAGGACTCCAAAGGACGCATCCAGGTATATATCACCCGCGATGACATCTGCCCGGACGAGGACAAGGAGATGTACAACACCGTGTTCAAACGTTTGCTCGATTTAGGCGACTTCATCGGTATCGAAGGATTCGTATTCCGTACCCAGATGGGCGAAATCAGCATCCATGCCAAGAAGCTGACCGTACTTGCAAAGAGTATCAAGCCCCTGCCTATCGTGAAATATAAGGACGGCGTGGCTTACGACTCTTTCGAAGACCCCGAACTCCGCTACCGCCAGCGTTATGTAGACCTTATCGTGAACGACGGCGTGAAAGAAAAATTCCTGAAGCGCGCCACCGTCATCAAGACCATGCGTGCTGTGCTGGATGAAGCCGGCTACACGGAAGTGGAGACGCCGATTCTTCAATCCATCCCCGGTGGAGCAAGCGCCCGTCCGTTCATCACCCACCATAACTCTCTGGATATAGACCTCTACCTGCGTATCGCCACCGAGCTTTACTTGAAGCGACTGATTGTGGGCGGATTCGAAGGTGTATATGAAATAGGCAAGAACTTCCGTAACGAGGGTATGGACAAGAACCATAACCCGGAATTCACTTGTATGGAGCTGTACGTGCAGTACAAGGACTACAACTGGATGATGAGTTTTACGGAGAAATTGCTGGAACGCATCTGTATCGCCGTAAACGGCTGCACAGAAACCGAGATAGACGGCAAGAGCATTAGCTTCAAAGCTCCCTACCGCCGTCTGCCCATCCTGGAAGCCATCAAGGAAAAGACCGGATACGACCTCGAAGGCAAGAGCGAGGACGAAATCCGCCAGGTGTGCAAGGAACTGAATATGGAAATTGACGACACCATGGGCAAGGGCAAGCTGATTGATGAAATCTTCGGAGAATTCTGCGAAGGTACTTTCATACAGCCCACTTTCATCACCGACTATCCCGTAGAGATGAGCCCGCTGACCAAGATGCACCGCAGCAAGCCGGGACTGACCGAACGTTTCGAGCTGATGGTGAACGGCAAGGAACTTGCCAACGCTTACAGCGAGCTGAACGACCCGATAGACCAGGAAGAACGCTTCAAAGACCAACTCCGCTTGAGCGAAAAGGGAGACGACGAAGCGATGTTCATCGACCAGGACTTCCTGAAAGCATTGCAATACGGTATGCCTCCCACATCGGGCATCGGTATCGGCATCGACCGTCTGACCATGTTAATGACGGGCGAATCCTTTATCCAAGAAGTACTTTTCTTCCCGCAGATGCGTCCGGAAAAGGTTATCCCCAAAGATGCTCCTGCACGATACACAGAGCTGGGCATCCCCGAAGACTGGGTGGCTGTAATCCAGAAAGCCGGCTACAACCTGGTGAGTGACATGAAAGATGTGAATCCGCAAAAACTCCACATGGACATCTGCGGTATCAACAAGAAATATAAATTGGAACTGGCAAACCCGACCGTAAACGAAGTTGCTGACTGGGTCGGAAGAATTAAGAATTAAAAATTAAAGAATTAAATAGGCAAGATTAAAGATAAGAGGAGGAGGAAGGTACTCCTTTCCCCTCTTTTAATTTTTAATTTTTAATTATTAATTTCGATATGAAACTACCCGGTAAGATAGCCATCATGGGCGGAGGAAGTTGGGCAACTGCCATTGCAAAAATGGTTCTGTCACAAGCGGAGTCTATAAATTGGTACATGCGACGCGATGACCGTATTGCCGACTTCAAACGGCTTGGTCATAACCCTGCCTACCTGACGGGCGTCAAGTTTGATACCAAGCGTATCAACTTCAACTCCAACATCAATGATGTCGTGAAAGAATCTGATACGCTCATCTTCGTTACACCTTCCCCTTATCTGAAGGTTCACTTGAAGAAACTGAAGACTAAGATTAAGGATAAATTCATCATCACTGCCATTAAAGGTATTGTGCCCGATGACAACTTGATTGTCTCGGAATATTTCACTAAGGAATATGGCGTCCCGGCTGAGAATATTGCTGTATTGGCAGGTCCCTGCCATGCGGAAGAAGTGGCTCTGGAACGCCTTTCTTATTTGACCATTGCTTGTCCCGACACCGACAAGGCTTGCACCATTGCCCGCAAACTGGCCAGTTCATTCATCAAGACCTCTGTCAGTAATGACGTTGCCGGCATTGAATACAGTTCGGTGCTGAAGAATGTATATGCCATTGCAGCCGGTATCTGCAGCGGTCTGAAATATGGCGACAACTTTCAGGCTGTGCTCATGTCCAATGCCATACAGGAAATGAACAGATTCCTGCAAACGGTACATCCGCTGAACAGAAACGTAAGTGATTCCGTTTATTTAGGTGACCTGCTGGTGACGGGATATTCCAATTTCAGCCGCAACCGCACATTCGGTACGATGATTGGCAAGGGATACTCCGTGAAAAGCGCGCAGATTGAGATGGAAATGATTGCTGAAGGATATTACGGTACAAAATGTATCAAGGAAATCAACAAGCATTATCATGTCAACATGCCTATTGTAGATGCAGTATACAACATTCTGTATGAGCGTATCTCGCCGACGATTGAAATCAAGCTGCTTACCGATTCATTCCGGTAAGCGCGAAAAAAGATAAAACGAAATACTGAATTTAAAACCTAGAATATTATGATTAGTTTGAACATTGAAAAGACTCTTGGATTCATCTCCAAAGAAAACGTTTTCGCCTATGAAGCCCAAGTAAAGGCTGCACAGGAAGCATTAGAGAATGGTACCGGTAAGGGCAACGACTTCTTAGGCTGGCTGCACCTCCCCTCTTCCATCACTAAAGAGCACCTGGCTGACCTAAAGGCTACCGCACAGACGTTGCGTGACAACTGCGAGGTAGTAGTAGTTGCCGGTATTGGCGGAAGTTACCTCGGTGCACGTGCGGTGATAGAGGCTTTGTCAAACAGCTTCACTTGGTTGCAAGACAAGAAAACGGCTCCGGTCATTCTGTATGCAGGACACAATATCGGTGAAGATTATCTATATGAACTCACCGAATACTTGAAAGACAAGAAATTCGGTGTTATCAACATCTCCAAATCCGGTACTACCACTGAAACGGCCTTGGCGTTCCGTCTGTTGAAAAAGCAATGCGAAGACCAACGCGGCAAGGATATGGCAAAGAAGGTTATCGTTGCCATCACCGATGCCAAAAAGGGCGCTGCCCGCGTAACGGCCGACAACGAAGGCTACAAATCCTTCATCATCCCCGATAACGTGGGCGGACGTTTCTCCGTACTGACTCCGGTAGGCTTGCTGCCCATCGCAATAGCAGGTTTCGACATTGAGAAACTGGTTGCAGGTGCAGTTGCCATGGAAAAGGCTTGTGGAAAAGATGTTCCGTTTGCAGAAAATCCTGCTGCCATCTATGCAGCTACGCGTAACGAGCTCTACAAGAACGGTAAGAAAATTGAAATCCTCGTAAACTACAATCCCAAACTGCACTACGTAAGCGAATGGTGGAAGCAGCTTTATGGTGAATCCGAAGGTAAGGAAAACAAGGGTATCTTCCCTGCTGCCGTAGATTTCTCCACCGACCTGCACTCCATGGGACAATGGATTCAGGAAGGCGAACGTACCATCTACGAAACTGTCATCTCCGTGGAGAAGACACAGCACTCCCTGCAAGTACCTTCGGACGAAGCCAACCTCGACGGACTGAACTTCCTGGCAGGCAAGCACGTGGACGAAGTGAACAAGATGGCTGAATTGGGCACACAGCTTGCCCACGTTGACGGCGGCGTACCCAACATGCGCATCGTTATCCCTGCACTGAATGAAGAAAGCATCGGAGGTCTGCTCTACTTCTTTGAAATAGCTTGCGGTATCAGCGGTTATATTTTGGGAGTCAATCCGTTCAACCAACCGGGTGTGGAAGCATACAAGAAGAATATGTTTGCATTACTGAACAAGCCCGGCTACGAAGAAGAGTCCAAAGCTATCCAGGCAAGACTCTGATAAATTAAGAATTGAGAGTTGAAAATCGGGAAACGGCTTTTCATTGCGCTTGTTGTACAGCCGTTTCTCAATTTTCAACTCTCAATGTATTTACCCCGCATTTCTTAATTTTTAATCCTCAATCTACCAAGTGTTCGAAAACTCTATCGCCCGTTATCTGGAAAAGCACGGGCATCCCAACATCCAATTGAAAGCAGTTCTTTTTGACATGGACGGCGTACTGTTCAACTCCATGCCCTACCATGCCGATGCCTGGCATAAAGTAATGGAACGTCATGGCCTGCACTTGAGCCGTGAAGAGGCATACATGCACGAGGGACGTACCGGAGCCTCCACCATCAACATCGTTTATCAACGCCAGTATGGCAAGGATGCCACTCCCGAAATGATAGAAAGCATCTATGCAGAGAAAAGCGCCGAATTCAGTACCCACCCGGAACCGGAACGTATGCCGGGTGCTTGGGAAGTACTGCAAAAGGTAAAAGCGGCAGGACTTATTCCGGTACTTGTCACCGGTTCGGGCCAACACTCCCTGCTGAACCGCCTTGTCCACAACTTCCCCGGTATGTTTCAGCGCGACCACATGGTGACCGCCTTTGATGTGAAATACGGGAAGCCCCATCCTGAGCCTTATTTGATGGGACTGGAAAAAGCCGGAGTACAAGCCAATGAAGCTATAGTTGTAGAAAATGCACCTATCGGAGTACAAGCCGGAACAGCAGCAGGCATATTCACTGTAGCAGTCAATACCGGTCCGCTGGACAGGCAGGTATTACTGGATGCCGGAGCAGATTTATTGTTTCCGTCCATGCAGGCGCTTTGTGACGACTGGGAAAGGTTGCAAACCGCATTAGATGCCAGTAATAGCCTTCGCCACAAAGATTGACGGCGACCCAAACAATATAACAGTTGATTGGAGCTTATATAACCAAGTAATACCATTACTTGATATACAGAAGACATCTATTGTCTTTCTTCTTAAAGCGCTCCAATCTACCCATTTTCTCCTTCTCGGTTTCTTTAATAGGGAACGTTATTCTACAGGTATCTTTATCATAATCATACAATTCTCTGGCAGGAACTACATAAACAGATTCCGGACTGTCACCACACCATCCAAAGCCAAAAACATAAAACAAGTTTTTTATCGGACGGTTCAACAGATTGGAATTCATATACCCCTCGTACTTTTCAATGTCTTTTATATCGAGATAAAAACCTATCTTACTTCGCCATTTACATTCTACAGCTATAATATATCCAACTTCATGAATGGTACTCGTTGTGGTAACACACTCCATCAACAAATCCGGAGATGATGAAGACAGAGGCCTATACCCCTCAATGTATTTATCACCTCTCCAATCTAAAAGCCGCCAAAATATTTTCTTATCACATAGATCCGAATAACCATCTTTACTAATATTGGAGTTCTTCACAACCCATTCCTCAAATCTATCTCCTAAATATTTACTTTTCTTCCTTTCTTTAAAATATTGAAAGGTATCCATAAACCGATATTGGAAAATAGTCTATTGTGTCTTTAAATAATATTCATTGCAAACAAAAATTCATAGGTGAAGAGCCGCAACACCCATTTTCAAAAATAGATTTTTTTTCATTTCCAAAAATAGAGTTTTTTTCCCAATTCTTTCCAGATTTCCTTCCCATCTTTGTAATACAGAAAACAAATAAAGTATTAATTATTAAAAATAGAGAAGTATGAAAAAATTAGTTATGATGTTGGTTTGTATGTTTGCAGTGCACACAATGGTAATGGCGGATAATGATAAGCCGATAGAGGTGAGCCAGTTGCCGGCGAAGGCGCAGACATTTATCAAGACTTATTTTAAAGACCATAAGGTGGCAATGGCTAAATTGGAGTCGGGAATGTTTTATAAAAGCTATGATGTGGTGTTCACGAATGGGGAGAAGGTAGAATTTGATAAATCGGGGGAATGGAAAGAGGTACGATGCAGACAAAGTGAAGTTCCTGTACAGATTGTACCGGAAGCGATACGTAACTATGTAAAGACCAATTATCCGGATGCAAGAATTCTTCAGATTGAGTACGATGACAATGAGTATGAGATAAAGTTGTCTAATCGTTGGGAAATTACATTTGACTCTAAAATGAGGGTGATTGACATTGACGATTGATGACAAGAAAGATTTAGAATATGTAGATTATAAAGTATCAAGAAACTGAAAACAGTTGCTTGGAGAGGGTTTCTCCAGGCAACTGTTTTTTTTTATGCACTTCCGTACGGTAGCAGGGCATATGGTGCTGCGCTCATTGTACAACAGTGGTTGTACTACTATTCCAATTGCCCGGAGTCAACGAAGCCCCGGCTGCACTTTTGCAGTTTTTTAATCAGTGTGTCCGGAGAAGGACACTCAACCTTCTCCGGAGCTGAAAATACTGATTTATAAGGAAATGGCGCTTCTCGGCGCTTCCTGCCGGAAGGCGACTCAGGCTATGACGCTTTCAGGATTTTGGCAGACCTCACCATGGTATAGGTAGTCTCCTTAGTACAATGGCGCATATCATTCAGCTTACTGAAAAATAGAGTTTTTTTCAGAGAGGTTTGTTCGGCAGAGAAATTCCAACCGCAGAACGGAAGAACAACGTTTTCAGTCCGTCATAAAATCCCGGAAGAGCAACCGTTCCATGCGTCTCTTCCGGGAACTTTTTTGATACCACCCGCAAATGCCGCTTCTCCATACGAGGAACTGCACTCCCTATAAAATCATCTGTCAGGGGAAAGTGGATCAGCTTCCTATCAAGACGCGGCTGAGTGGCAAACGCAACATACAGTTGCTTTCCTGAAAAGTCAACCTTATCTACCTGCCGTTCTACCTGTTTCTGAAAACATCCTTTATCCCACCATAAACTGGGGTCTATGGCGATGTATGTATCAAATGCACTGGGATAATTCAGCAAAACATGCAGCGTGAACAACCCGGCATAAGAATGTCCAGCCAACAAGTGTTGTCCATTCACCGGCAAGTCTTGTTCCACTGCGAGGCGTAGCTCCTCCGTCAGAAAACGGCAAAATTGTCCTGCCCCACCCCCTTCCGGTTTATCGCCCGGACGGACAGTTCCGTCACGCCGGGCAGCGGAACAGGTTGGCGTAAAGTCTCTGGTTCTGTTTGTATTCAGGACAGCCACAACGATACAGGGCGGTAAGGAAGAAACTTTGGAGGTGGAAAACAAGCGAGTAAAACCTACCACCGAATGAAAAAAAGAATCACCGTCCAGCAAATAAAGAACCGGATAACTTTCCTCTTTTTCACCCGGGCGGGTTGCAGGTACATACACCCAATATTCTCTAGCCTCATTCAAGACATGCGAAAACAAAGTGTGGCGAGTCCCGATAGAAATAGCTTCTTGCGCTCTCAGCGGAAAACCGAGCCAAGTGACAACTACCAATATAAACAGAATATGCAGGCTTCTCATTTCAATTCTTTTTTCAGTCTGCAAAGTTCGCAGAAAATAAGTTGACTACCTATCCCTATTTTTAGGTATTCTCACGGTTGAAAGCTTTCCGCAGAAATCAAAGGCTGATTAAGAAAGTTTGATGGGCAACTGAATTTCCGTCATCCATTCATCCACCGTTTCTTTGTTCCAAATGCCGTCAATATGGCAAAACCGGGCACGGTCAATGACCTCGTATCCATTTGTCTCGGCATACGCAAAAAGCTCGGCGAAAGTTTCGGGCATATGCTCATAAGCACCGTAATGGTTGACACAGAGCGCAACCGGCACTTCCGGAAGTTCCTTGAATTTAATCAGTTCCGAATCTTCCTTGCGTTCAGCCACCGCTTCAAAAAACTCGATATCAATATCAACCCCATATTCCTCATTATATTCCACCGTGAAACAATATTCCGGGGCAGGACATTCACAACCCAAACGGTACATTTCAGGCCCGATGATATTCGGACAAAGATTGAACAGCTCCTGATAAGAGTCTATTTTACGGCGATGGGTAGCAAAAATTCTTGAAGGGAGGGATTTCTTAAACACTTTTTCCATAACATTCTCTTGTTTATGGAGTAAATTTTCCAATTTGGCAAGTTCGGTCTGCCGCCATATCAAGTGTTCAATCTCGTTTTTGCAACGTTCTATTTTAACCTTCAACAATTCAGCATCCGGAAATTCCTTGCCATCGGCAAACAACTCGGATATCTCTTCGAGGCTGAACCCTAATTGCTTGAGGTAAACAATACGGCTCATACACCGGAGCTGGCTGATGTCGTAATAGCGATACCCCGTCCACTCATCCACTTCAACGGGTATCATCAATCCTATCTCTTCATAATGACGAAGCGTCTTAACGGTCACCTGGCAAAGTTTGGAAAACTCTCCGATTTTAAACTTCATTTTATTCTTCATAAACTCATGCACATTTTGTTTATGATGCAAAGATAGGTCCTGCCCTTAGGGACGAGTCAAGAGATTGCTTCAAAAAAAACACATATTTCACTATTCACAACGGCAATAGGTGTTTGCACCGCACGTACAATGGGGTAACAACTGCCCACTCAGTTCATCGCGGTAAAATTCATACAGCCGCCGGTACATGGTTTCATAGAGTGCGGCAATTTGTTGCTCCTGCTCACTTTCATTTTGAAAACGATTTTTAAAGGGGTCTTCAAAATTAAAATGCACCTGCTGCTTGGCATCCAGAGTGATAAATTTCAGTTCTTCTCCGGCTTCTTTACATAGGGTAATCACGTAGTCCCACGACCGGTGCGTATAGGTCCCGACACCAGACGGTTTCTTGCGAGACACGCTGAAACCATTCTGTTCCATCACATTGCACACGGCATCGGGAACGCAGTTCCCCTCCATAATTCCTGCCGTAGAGATATTCATTCCCCTGCCAAATGCATGCAGGAGTTCCTGCGCGATACGGCTGCGGCACGTATCTTCATTACTTATTAACAGTATATCCATTGTCCGTTACTTTTCCAGGTTTAAATACTCGCCATCTCCTTCTTTCTTCATCTTCGCTTTACGTGCCAGGTCGAACAAGGTGGGGTTAATGTGGCAATATCCACCAGGATTTTTGTCCAGATAGTCTTGATGATAATCTTCGGCGAGATAGAAGTTCTTCAAAGGCTCTATCTCTACAACCAACGGACGGGAGTAGTTGGCAGCCAGCCGGTCAACGGTTTCACGAATAACGGGCAGGTCGGCGGTATCCGTATAATAGATACCCGTGCGATACTGTGTACCTCTATCCCCCCCTTGCTTATTGAGGCTGGTAGGGTCAATCGTTTTGAAATAAAGGTCGATAAGGAAAGGCAAGTCCACCTCATCGGGATCATACTGTACTTTTACGGTTTCGGCAAAGTCCGTGGTACCGGTACATACCTGCTGATAGGTAGGATTGGCTATATTTCCATTGGCATATCCCACCTGGGTAGCCTCCACACCTTCTATTTGTTTCAGGAAATGTTCGGTACCCCAAAAACATCCTCCTGCCAGATAAATCTCTTTCATTGGTTTCATGTCTGTTCTCCTTTCTGACCGTCCTTCCGGCTTACCGGCATAGGACAGACAAGTCATTAACATTGCAAAAATAAATATTATTTGTTTCATACCTCTAACTCTATGGAAATTATAACAAGAAAGAGAACCGTATGGTTGACTTTTCTGGATGTATTGTATAAAAAGAAACTCCCTTTGCAAAGTATTCATGCAAAGGGAGTTCCTTTCTTTGTGACCCCGGTGCGATTCAAACGCACGACCTTCAGAACCGGAATCTGACGCTCTATTCACTAAGCTACGGAGCCAAATGTGGATGCAAAAGTATAAAAAAATTAGCAGATTCCTAACATTCAAACGCTTTTTATATCAAACCGAGGAATATTTTTATTATTACTTTGAGAAGACTAACCGCAATTACACAAACATTTTGTTCTTTTTTCCCACAAAACAGAAGCAAGTATCAATATTATTCCTATCTTTGCCGAGCAATTTAATAGAAGTTATACTGAATAAATTTATGAGCTACCTGATAACACCTGAAGGTTACAAACCTTTATTGGACCTAAAACAGACTGAATTAGGGATTAAACAAATTAAAGAGTTCTTCCAATTGAACCTCTCTTCCGAACTGCGCCTGCGACGTGTGACAGCTCCACTGTTCGTATTGAAAGGAATGGGTATCAATGACGACCTCAATGGAGTGGAACGTGCCGTAACTTTCCCTATCAAAGATTTGGGCGACGCCAAAGCTGAAGTGGTGCACTCCCTCGCCAAATGGAAACGCCTCACGCTTGCCGAATACCATATCGAACCGGGATATGGCATCTACACAGACATGAATGCCATCCGTGCCGATGAAGAACTGGGCAATCTGCATTCCCTTTATGTAGACCAGTGGGACTGGGAACGCGTCATTACTGCCGAAGACCGCAATGTGGAATTCCTCAAGGAGATAGTAACCCGTATCTATGCAGCTATGGTGCGCACAGAATATATGGTATATGAGATGTATCCGCAAATCAAGCCTTGCCTGCCCCAGAAACTTCACTTTATCCATGCCGAAGAATTGCGCCAACTGTATCCGGACTTGGAACCCAAATGCCGCGAACATGCCATTTGCAAGAAATACGGTGCAGTGTTCATCATCGGTATCGGATGCAAGCTGAGCGACGGCAAGAAGCACGACGGACGCGCCCCGGACTACGACGACTATACCAGCAAAGGGCTGAACGACCTCCCCGGACTGAACGGTGACCTCCTGCTATGGGACCACATCCTGCAACGCAGCATCGAACTTTCCTCCATGGGTATCCGCGTAGACAAGGAAGCCCTGCTTCGCCAGCTCAAAGAGGAAGGCGAAGAGGAACGCCTGGAACTTTACTTCCACAAACGCTTGATGAATGATACACTGCCGCTTTCCATCGGTGGCGGTATAGGGCAGTCCCGCCTCTGTATGTTCTATCTGCGCAAGGCGCATATCGGTGAGATACAAGCCAGTATCTGGCCGGAAGATATGCGCAAAGAGTGCAAGGAACACAATATACACCTGATTTGATATACATTTATCCCGTCATATAATATAAAGTTCACCCCCTCAAAAGGTTGGACTTTATTTTTTATTTTGTACTTTAGCATCCGAAACTACTAACAGATCCAATTATGAATGTTCAAATAGAAGAAAGCTGGAAAGCACATCTGCAACCTGAATTTGAGAAAGATTATTTCCGTACATTGACTGATTTTGTACGGGACGAATATGGGAAATATGCAATATATCCTCCGGGAAAGCTGATATTCAATGCATTCAACCTATGCCCTTTTGACAAAGTAAAAGTCGTGATAATCGGTCAAGACCCCTATCATGGTCCGGGACAAGCACACGGACTTTGTTTCTCCGTAAATGACGGTGTTCCTTTCCCTCCTTCCTTACTTAATATTTTCAAGGAAATAAAAAATGACATTGGCACTGATGCCCCCACTACCGGCAATCTGACACGCTGGGCAGAGCAAGGCATATTGCTGCTCAATGCTACCCTCACCGTACGTGCACACCAAGCCGGTTCTCACCAAAACCGAGGTTGGGAAACATTTACAGATGCGGCTATCCGCATTCTCGCCGAAGAAAAAGAGCATCTTGTATTTATTCTTTGGGGAGCCTACGCCCAACGTAAAGGGGCATTCATCGACCGTAGCCGACATCTGGTACTTACCTCGGCACATCCATCTCCCCTATCCGCTTATAACGGCTTCTTCGGGAACAAGCATTTCAGCAAAACAAACGAGTATTTGCGGGAACATGGAGAGACGGAAATAATTTGGTAAACATCAATACCACTGAATATTACTCTGAGTCTGGCTTCTCTGTTCCCATTTCAAGTCTTGCAGGATACTTGCATTGGCACGGATGGTAAAGTTATAGTATTTCCAGCGTCCGAAAGGTGATATGGCAGCCGTCATGCTGAAACAGTGCAGGTCACGTGTGATGTTGAAAGCGGTCTGCGTTATCTCCTTCGCATTGAAGTCATAACCGGAATTGAAGCTGACAGCCCATTTATTGGTAAGCTTGACGTTACCGTTTATATTAAGGGAATTCAGGCTGAATTTGTACGGATAGCGCATGTTCTTACGATTAATGGGCTTACTGGTGTCTTCCGTTATATTGAAACCGGTACTGAAGTTGATGGACCAAGGCATTTTGAATACTTGATAGCCGTCAGCATCGGCAGCAGCCTTTTCCTTCTTCTTCTTCTTCGGAGTGCCGTCCTCGGTGGTTTCGCCCTCCATGTCACTGTCTCCCTCCGTCGAGGCATTCTGGTCTTGGTCCTGCTCCTCGTCATCCTTCTGACCGGTGAAGAAGTTCCTTATTTTCTTCCACGAATCATTGTTCACGGTCCAACTGAACGACGTACCATATCCCGACCAACGACCGAAACGGCCATACGACCATTCCGTACGGTTACCGGGCACCACCCTTCCGTTCTCATCAAACTCGTAAGCATAAGTGGCAAAGGTAGAGCTCATACTCAACGTATAACTCTTGCTCAACTTCAGACGGAGATTAAAGCTCAAGTCACTCCAAGGACGCACCTGGGCAGCCGTGTTGTAACTGATACCCATACTCAAATCGTCAATCAGGCTCACCTTGCGGATAGAGTCATTCTTATCCTTGAACTTCATTTCAAGGTTATTGGAGATATTGAAACTGATAAGCCCCTGCTTTCCTCCACTTGGCGGACTGAACACCTGACCGGCATAATAGGAATACTGCACGGTATCGCGAATGCCGTTCTGGTCTTTTATATAAGAGTCATAATAGCCAAAACGGGACGAAGTGAAATCGGGCGCAGCGCTGAAACTGATGGAGGGAGTGATGACGTGACGTATCTGTATCTCCTTCTTCTTCATGAACAATGGCTTGTACATACCATAAACTTTGGTATTGATACCCAGACTGGCACTGTAGTCGTATACACGGTGAAAACCGTAGGTCGTATCATTCACCTCCTTGCCTTGCTCATCGTCCCAGTCCTTCTTCACCTTGCGGGTGTACCAACGCTCCGTATAGTTTACGGTAGGCGTCACATTGAAGTACTTGAACAAAGTAAACGTGGCACTTACCGGAATCTCATGCTGCATACCGTTCTCCCAATCGCGTATCAGGTTCTTCTTGAACAACAGATTGTCCTTCGTCTTGATACTGTTCTTCACACGGCCAGTATAGCGAACGGAAATCTTCTCATACCACTTTTCATCTCCCACTGCATGTTTGCGCTTGAAAGGGAAAATGGTACTCAAGGAAATGGTCATGTCCGGTAAAGTCACCGCGATAGAGGAGTCGCGCATGGTCTGGGCAATATTACCTGAAGCGGAGATGCTCAGATGCTGGTCGGGAAAGTTACGCGAATAGCTGACACTGGAAGTCTTGGTATTCTGCGACATTGCCTGGGAGTTGTACATATTGCCGATATTGGTACGCTCATAACTACTGGTAGCAAAGTTCACACTGGCAGAAAAGGTAGAATTCGGACTCGCTTTCGGGTCCTGCCGGTGAGACCACACCACCTTGAAGTCTTTGGCAACCGAGTAGTCGGGCAAGCCTTTGTCACCGGTCTTGGTCACCTGATAGCTTGCCTGCAGCAAACCGGAATATTTGTAACGCTTCACATAGTTCGACTCCATATTCAGCGCCCAAGAACCTTTCGTGAAGATATCCGCCCGCAGCTTCAAGTCCATTTGGTCACTGATGGCGAAGTAATATCCACCGTCCGTCAGACCGAAGCCACGATTGGAGTCATCCATATAGGTAGGCATCAGAAAACCGGACTGGTAACTGCTAGAAAACGGGAAAAAGAAAAATGGAACGGCAAGCGGAAGCGGCACATCCTCTACTACCAGATAGGCAGGTCCCGTCACCACGTTCTTTTTCGGACGTACCTTGGCATAAGTCATCTGCATATAAAAATGGGGGTGGTCATGATGGTCACAAGTCGTGTAACGACCGCTCCTCATATAGAGTTCATCATTATTCCCTTTCTTGGCATTATTACCGGTCACGTATCCCTCGCCCTGCTGGCTGACAACATTGCTGATAAGACCTCTTTTACTCTTGAAGTTATAACGGATAGTATCGGTTTCGTAGGAGGTGTCCCCGTCTTTGAAGACCGGTCTTCCCTTGGCTGTTCCTACAGAATCGACCACGCCACGGGCAAAAACCGTACTGTTGTCCATATCCATAGAGATGACATCAGCCTCCAGGTCAGCACCCGGATAACTCACCTTTCCCTGGCCGTAAAGATGGGCAAAGCCACTCTGCGTAAATACAATGGAGTCATTGGCTTCGTAGGCTACGGGAGCATCCAATGCATCCTTCTTGGGAGGCGCAGCCGCTACCGTATCTTGTTGCAACGAATCGGCAGGAAGCCCCTTTCCCCCTTGCAGGGAGACTCCCATCTGCAAACTATCCCCTACCTGCAACGTGTCTGTCCGCTGAACATTCGGAGGCGCGACCTTCGTTCTACGGCGCTGAGAAGCAGCCCCACCAGAGAGAAGAAGCAAGACGAATAGTAGTATGAATGATATGAATGTATTTGCTTTCAATGGCGTCATTAACTAATAGTTTACGCTTGGAGGGGCAAAAGTACATAATTTATACGGATAATCTCCCTTTTTAAAGAAATTTAGATTGCTACAAGAACTGTTCGCACCAATTATCAAAGCGCCGTACCCCTTCTTCACCATAACGTTCCAAACTTTTTCGGGCTTTTTCTACACTTTTCTCCTTTTCCAAATGAGTTTTTGAATAAAACTTATCGGCAAAACAGATAGCTTGTTCTTCCAAGCTGACCGGAACCATTTCACGATGCGGTACGGGCAAATCCTGCGCAATGATTCCCTCCAATGAAAGTCCGGCACCCGTATGGCGTTCACAAACCAAAGCATGGCGGGGATAGCCTTCGCCGCGTATCAGGTCGGCTCCCAAATAACCGTGACAGATATAAGGCTTGTCGCCAAAACAATGGATACCTGCCGCATCTGTAAGAAAAATGCCTATATCGTGCAGCATGGCAGCCTCGTACAGAAAATCCTTATCCAATGAAAGTTCCGGATGGCGGTCGGCAATCCATAACGACTTGTCGGCTACGGAACGGCTGTGCGTCAACAGTATATGCCGCAACTCATTCTCTTCCGGATAATATTTGTTAATGATATCTATCGGATTCATTTTAAGTTATGAGTTATGAGTTATAAATTATGGGTTATGAATGTCAATCGCCCTAAATTTATACATGCAGATTTCATTACGCATATCACAACTGCGTCTGTCTGTACGGAATATCTTTTCCAGATGATACGTCTGTTCCAGCTCTCCCAACATATTCTCCTCCTCCTTTACGGGAACCAACAAATAGCCCTCCTCGCTGGACGGACGTTCCTTTTCAATGTGCCGCATGCGGTCTTTCAGATAGAAGTTAACACCATAGAAACTCATTTTCGAGTAAGAATAGACCACACCTTCCGGAACATACGTATTGACCCTTTCAGCCAAATGTTTATCTGATTTCACAGCCAGCACCGTGGGCTGATAAACCGAATCCAATGATACGAAAAGGCAGAGCATACATCCTGCTATGCCATATAATAATGACCGGCTATCCGCACGCTTTATCACCATGCGTAATGTGCAGACAGCGGCTACTACGGGAAGCGCTACCAGGAGCCACTTGGGAACAGACAAAGCCACATCCTCCAACGCATGCATAAAGGCTACATTCTCAGCGGCATGGCGTCCGCTTCCAAAAACACTGTCGGGAACCAGGCCGAGACGAACTACGACAAAAACAAGCGTAAGCAACAAGCCCAAAGAAGCAAAGATGATTGCACAAATCCTGAAAACTCGTGCCCCCTTTTGTACCAAAGCCAACAGATACTCAGCTATCAGCACTGCCATAAACGGATAGATGGGAAGCAGATAAACGCTCCGCTTACTCTTGGGGATGCAGTAGAAGACAAAGATTATCAGAATGACCAGCCACGTGAACAATTGTACCGGAGACTGGTTGCGGAAAGCAGTCCAGCCCTTCTTCAACCGCAACAGCAGGGTCTCCCCTTCCGGCAGACAACGCATGTTTTTCCACTTCAAGCCAAACAAGGAAATTACCAGAACCAACGTCCAGGGAATCCATCCCCAAATCAAAGTCAGGAAATTATACCATATAGGATTTTCATGGGACTCGTAGGACATTTTGCCCATAAACCGCCCGGTATTCTCCTCCAGAACCAAATCGAGGAACGGTTGTCCACCTTGTCTGTAAGCTACGTATACCCAAGCTAAATAAGGAACAAAAGAAAGCAAGCCGATACCTACCAACGAGAAAAACGCTTTCCAGAAAGAACGTCCGCGCAACAACTGATACACACCGATACACGCGCAAGGGAATATGGAGCCTACCGGCCCTTTGGTCAACGTGGCACATCCCATCAGCAACACCGCAAGCCAGGGCACTCCGCGGCATCCCTTCTCATCCCAGCGGAACAGCAGACAAAGGGAAATAACGATAAAGGCAACCTGAACCATATCGACCCGACAAGCGACAGCCGCCCGATGCACCTCGAAAGAAGACAAAAGAAGAATAGAGGCCAGAAACGCCGTTTGAACGTTTTTACGTTTTGCCACAAAGGCAAAGAACATCAACTGCATGGCTAAAAAAGCCAATGCAGACGGGAAACGGGCGGAAAACTCCGTCACCTCTCCAAAAAGGGAAGAGACGGCGGCTATTGACCAGTAGAAGAAAGGGGGTTTATAAGCAATATCAGTACCATAGTTCACCGGAAGTATCCAGTTTCCACTTTCCAGCATAGAAAGGGCAACAATCGCCTCCCGCGGTTCCCCCTTGGAATAAAAAATGGTTTCTCCCAGAAAGGGAACAACCACAAGCACACTCAGCAGCGCAATAAACCAGAACGCCTTCTTTCTGTCCGACATACCTTATTTGTTTTTTATGTTTTCTGGACGCAAAGATAGCGCAAACCGAAAGCAGATGCAAATTTATTTGCAATTTGCTGAGATGCAGCTTAATTTCGCAAAGCAAAATTACAAATAATTCTGAAACAATGCCTAACTTTGCCGCCCCAATGATAATGGCAACAGAGAGTAGATATTTAATGTTAAGATGAAGCGGCTGAAACAACTACCGGAATTTGTACGCTTCGTAATGGTGGGCATCTTTGCGACAGCTCTGCACTACGGATTGTATTTTGTATTACAACGGGTTATCAATGTAAACATAGCCTATACACTGGGATATGCTCTCAGCTTCATCGCCAATTTCTATCTGACTGCTTACTTTACCTTCGGCCGAAAGCCCTCATGGAGAAAAGCCTTCGGATTTGGAGGGGCACACTTATGCAGCTATCTGCTACACATGGGGTTGCTGAACCTCTCTCTCTGGATGGGCATCCCCAAACCTCTGGCCCCCATTCCGGTTTTCGCCATCGCCATTCCGGTCAACTTCTTACTCGTACGTTTCGTTTTCAAAAGAAAAGAGTGATAATTTGTTTTTCTCCCGATTTCTTACGAATATTGCAAAAAGATTTGTTCTATGATGGAAAACTCTCCCATACTCGCCGTTGTCGTACCTTGCTACAAAGAAGAGGCAGTGCTGCATGAAACCCATAAACGATTGAGCCAATTATTCGACCGGCTGATACAAGCCCGGCAAATTTCCCCGGAAAGCTATATATTATATGTAAACGACGGAAGCACCGACCAGACATGGGCTATCATCAAAGAACTGCACCAAAATACGGCCTATGCCTGCGGACTGAACCTGGCAGGAAACGTAGGACACCAGAATGCCCTGCTAGCAGGACTCAATGCAGTAAAAGAGCGTTGCGAGATAGCCATCTCCATTGATGCAGACTTGCAAGATGACATCCAGGTGATTCCGGACATGATAAACAGCTATAAAGCGGGCAATGACATCGTTTATGGCGTACGTAAAGAACGGAAGACCGACACTTTCTTCAAACGCAACACCGCTTTGGTCTTTTATCGGCTGATGAAGGCAATGGGGGTAAAATCCGTCTACAACCATGCCGACTACCGCCTGATGAGCCAGCGGGCTATACAACACCTATGCCGCTTCCGCGAGCGCAACCTTTTTCTTCGGGGGCTGGTTCCCCTCATCGGCTACCAGACGGACAGCGTGTACTACAATCGTGACAAGCGTTTTGCCGGAGAATCAAAGTATCCTTTCCGGAAGATGCTTAATTTTGCCATCGACGGTATCACTTCCTTTTCCGTCAAACCGGTCCGTATGATTTTTTGGATAGGCTGCATCTTTATTCTTGTGGCACTGTGTGTCACCGGATGGACACTTCACTCTTACACACAGCATAACGCCGTCCCCGGATGGTCATCACTGATGATTTCCGTCTGGCTGGTAGGAGGTGTGATACTTGTGTCGCTGGGGATTGTAGGCGAATACATCGGCAAAATATACATTGAGGTGAAGGACCGACCGCGCTACAATGAAGAAGAACTGCTGATGCCGTCCGGCAAAACAGAATAAAAGAAGCCCATCATCATTCTACACAAAAGTTTTAAAAAGGAAAAACACTTGTCACGCTATCACACTATAATAAAGGTATAGGGAACAGTGTGTGTCTTTCTTGCCGACAAGTTGGCAAGATTTTGCCACCCTATTGGCAAGACTTTGCCATAGGCATGGCAAAAGTTTGCCAAAAGCATGACAATGGGTTGGCAAAATTACTCTCTGGCAGACAATGAGTTAACATAACTATCAAAATCGTATCGTCACATCAGTTTATATCAAAAAACACAAAATCGCTTGCGAAAGCGACATAAATGCCGTATCTTAGTACACGTGCAAGCAAACCATTTTGCTTACACATGATAAAAATCTGCTTATGGGAACATTAGGCTGCATCAATGACATGCTACAAAGGGATAAAGAGAACCGTGCTCTCCGCAAGTTGAGCAGAGGACGGATGCGGGAGCACTACAAATACCTTGTAGAAAGGAAAGGTCCTGAGAGAGCCGATGTAACCATTGAGGAAATAGAAAAAATCCGAAGAAATACTACTGAAAAGGAATTGTCAGATAAAGAACATCTATTCAGGGCAAAGACGATTCTTGCAGCATGTGCTTTAGTCTTGCTTTTATTGGGAGTACTTTGTTATAAATTGTTCTTATAAGCAGGTCTGAAACCAATTGGCAAGAAATCTACCCGGTTAAATTCATCAGCCATTGGCTGGCGATTGAAAGCAGATTCCCATGCTTCATAAAAATTCGCATACTTTTTATATTCGAAGCAGAGAATCAACAACTTGATTTTCCTAAACCAATAAATTAGAAATGAAAAGATTATCTTTGCAAACACAATAAATACATTGAAAGACTTTCTGTTAGAACATGGAACATCTAAAAGCATACATTTTAGCACTTAAAAACATGAATACAGATTTTACAATTAGAATTGCCCAACAGCCTGATGCCCTTGAACTTATGAGTTTGTTTCAAGAGACAGTCCTCCATATAAACAAACGTGACTATTCAGAAGCAGAAGTGGCAGATTGGGCATCGTGCGGAAACGACCTCTCCCGCATAAAAGACATGATTAAGACACATTATTTTATTGTGGCAACCAATCAACAGTCACAGATTGTCGGCTTTTCATCCATTACCCACCAAGGATATTTGCATTCTATGTTTGTTCATAAAGATTTTCAAGGTAAAGGCATTGCTACCATACTTCTAAATGAGATAGAACGGTATGCAACCGCAAGAGGAATCATGCGAATTACATCAGAAGTAAGCCTGACAGCCCGTCCATTCTTTGAGAAAAGAGGCTATATAGTAGAAGTGGAACAGAAACGCAAAGCCAACCAACTTTATCTCACCAATTTTTGGATGGCGAAAAGGCTGGCTGAATGAAATCGTATAACGGACGTATTCCTGCTTGTGGTGTCTTTTGTGGTGGTTGTCCCATATACACAAGAGAAAAAAGTCCCTGCAAAGGAGCAGAACAGAATGGTTCTCGCTGTGAAAAATGTAAAACATTCCATTTATGTTGCTTGGAAAAAAGAATAACACATTGTTTCCAATGTTCTGATTTCCCATGTACTAAATTCAAAAGATTTACCAAACGTTGGCTAAAATACGGACAAAACTTCATTGAAAACCAAAAGCTTTTAAAAAACGTAGGTGAAGTTAAATTTTTAAAGTATTATAATGAGAGAGTCCACGACCAGCTTACCAACAATGACAGAAAATCAGGAATAAAACAATAATTTTGTACCTTTCGAAAAACATGTGTTGTAAATGACAGATTTTAATTCATACATGGGCAATATAGACACTGACTTTTTTAGGGAACTGTGTTTAAGAAACGGAGAACTACGGTATTATAAAAGAAATGAGTTTATCCTCCGAGAGGGAGAAGTCGGTTCTTTCTTCGGGTTTATTGTATCCGGTGTAATCAAATATACCTGCATCAACCAAACTGAAAACAAAACATATAATGTAGGTTTTTCTTTTGCCAATGAATTTATCTCTGATTATCCCAATTGTTTATACGACATAAAATCTGAATTGAATATACAAGCAATAACCCCATGTAGAATCTACATCTGTTCTTCCGAATTACTTCTACAAGAATTTGAAGAGAACAAAGAAAATCAACGAATAGCCCGTATTGCAGCCGAACAATTATTTTTTCAGTCGTATTCACGTTACTTGGATTTGTTCAGATTTACATCGGAAGAACGCTATCTCCAACTTCTTAAAAAATGTCCAGAAATCCTACAAATGGTACCCCTAAAAGAAATTGCGTCTTACTTGAAAATAACCCCTATTCACATGAGCCGCATCAGACACAAACAGAGTTTTGACAGCAAAGAATAAACATAGGTTTAGAAATTCAATCATTTAACAATATTCCAAGACAATATTGATTCTGTCAGGAAGTTCTCTTTTATTTTTGCCCTATCCTTTGGCTGATTCAGCGAAAGGCAGGAATGAAAGGAGTTAAACATAGAGTCCTATATATGAGAACAAGAAAAGTATTTAGAATGCCACTTGATAAAATTCTTTGTTTATCAGCCAATGCTATATTAACCATTATTGCACTATGGAGTATTGCATCAGTCTTTTTCGAAAACGCCACAATTGATTCTATAATAGCCCGTTTCAGCGTGGCTTCTGCCTGCATGGCCAACCTATTTTCAAAACATCGTCTTATCCGGATAATATTCCTCATTATGGCATTTGTACTGATAATTGTTGCAACCACCCTCTATGTCCATAAAGCAAATAAGATGTAAAATACTCAGCAGTTATTCCGTCTCATTTTTCCTTTTCTTCCACAGCTGATAACTATTGATGATGTTTTGCCACAGCACATACGATCCCGGACCGACGGAAGATAACGGATTAAGATAAGTATATGCCATCCAGATGGCAAGCACCGTATTCTTTTGCCCCAGCGCCTGCCCTCCACTGATGCGCTCACCATAATGACCGCCGATTCTCTTTCCCAAATAGAATTGTATACAGCAGGTTATCAGTCCCGCCAGGGCTATCAGCAGTTCAACAAATACCGGTGCATCACTATTGACCAATGAACGTACCGTCTGCCCTGAGACAATGGCAAGAGCTACCGCCCACAAATAGAAGGCTGCATCATGGAAACCCAACAGAAAATGATGCACCTTCGGCACAAACGCACGCAGAAACCATGCCAGCAAGAAAGGACAAAGCAGCAATGGAAAGACTTTACTCAGAATTTTCAGGAATGCAACAAAAAAAGTAATGTCAGCATGAGGCTCCACCAACGGGAAAACCAAAGGAACAGCCACAGCCGCCAGAAGATTGGACAACAACGTATAGGTCGTCAGGCTGGATGCGCTTCCACCCAGTTTACCGGTAATGACAGCCGCAGCGGTTGCAGTGGGACAAATGAGACAGACCATCGCACCTTCAAACACTTCCCGGTAGACCTCCTCCATAGGACAACACACCAACAATACCGCAACAATCAAGCAAGAAACCGTCTGGAACAGCAGTAACCATCCATGCCACGATTTGGGTTTCAGTTCATGCACCTCCACCTTACAGAAAGTGAGCAGAAGTTGGGAAAAAATCAAAAGTGGAGTCAGGAAAGCCACTAACACATTCACATAAGGTTTGGCAGGCGCCACAAAAGGAATGTCTGCAAAAAAGAAATATCCCAAAGTACCGGCAAGCATTGCCAAAGGCAACGTCCAGTTCTTTATAAAACGAACCAGCATACTTGATTTGCTATTTTAATTATCTGCCGCAAAGTTACGCATATTATCAATACATTGAGCCACTAATTACTCAAACACAGACATTAATTACACTAAAAATGAGAAGAAGAACAATAAAACTGAACATAATCCATTAGTTTTCTATAAATTTCCACTACATTTGCCAAGCGAAAAGGAAGCATTGTCTTTGCTACAATTATATGAAACTATACAGACGATACATATTATATATAAGTATATGCTTAGGGCTGCTTATCTCCCCCTTTTGCAGTGGCAGCGCTGAAGCGAAAGACTTTGTTGTCGTTATAGACCCCGGACACGGTGGACACGACCCGGGTGCAGTGGGAAAAATTTCCAAAGAGAAGAATATCAACCTGAATGTAGCACTCAAACTTGGCAAACAAATCAAGAAGAACTGCCCTGATGTAAAAGTTATCTATACGCGGGACCGGGACATATTCATCCCCTTGGACCGGCGCGCTGAAATTGCCAATAACGCCAAAGCTGATTTGTTCATCTCCATACATACCAATGCCCTGGCCAAAAACCGGACGGCCAAAGGAGCCTCCACCTGGACACTGGGTCTGGCAAAATCGGATGCCAATCTGGAAGTAGCCAAGCGCGAAAATGCCGTTATCCTCTACGAAAGCGACTACAAGACGCGGTATGCCGGCTTCAATCCCAACTCGGCAGAGTCCTACATCATCTTCGAATTCATGCAAGACAAATACATGTCACAGAGTGTGCACCTCGCCTCCCTCGTACAAAAGCATTTCCGCCAAACCTGCAAACGTACAGATCGGGGCGTGCACCAGGCAGGTTTTCTGGTATTGAAGGCCAGTGCCATGCCAAGCATACTGGTGGAACTCGGATTCATCTCCACACCGGAAGAGGAACGGTACCTGAACACTGAAGCAGGAACCACCTCACTTGCCAACGGTATCTTCCGCGCTTTCCTCACCTATAAGCGCGAGCAGGAAATCCGGTTGAACGGAAGCAGCAATACCATTCTTCCGGAGGATGTACCCGAGCCCGTTCAAGAAGAAGGCAACGCAGCTACAGCGACACCGGAAAAGAAAAATGCACCTCAAGCGGAGAGTAACCAAGCTGCCCAACGCCCGCAAAGGTCAGAAAATGCAGCCGTTTCCCAAACAGAACAGAGCGGCATCGTGTTTAAGATACAGATACTCACTTCTTCACGTCCTCTGGCCAAGAATGACAAAAGACTGAAAGGAGTGAAAGACGTGGATTATTATAAAGAAGGCGGAATCTACAAATATACGTACGGCGCATCACCCGATTACAACAAGGTGCTGCGCAGCAAACGTAGCATTACGGACAAATTCAAGGACGCATTCATCATTGCGTTCAAGAATGGAGAAAAGATAAACGTCAACACAGCCATCAGCGAATTTAAAAAGAACAGAAATAAATAACAAAAGATACATCATGAAGTATATTACAAAAGAAGTTAGAATAGGAATAGCAGGCATAGCTGCACTTTGCATATTGGTATACGGCATCAACTACCTGAAAGGGATAAATATGTTCAAGCCCTCCAGCTATTTCTACGTGAAATTCCAGAATGTCAATGGACTGACAAAATCCAGCCCGGTCTTTGCCGACGGCTTCCGCGTGGGTATTGTCCGCGACTTGTACTACGACTATACCCAACCGGGCAAAGTCGTTGCCGAAATAGATGTTGACCCAGAGCTACGCATTCCCAAAGGAAGTACGGCAGAACTGGCAGCCGAAATGCTTGGCGGCGTAAAGATGAACCTGCTGCTTGCCAATAACCCACGGGAGAAATACCAGATTGGAGACACAATCCCCGGCGTGCTGAACAACGGAATGATGGAAAAAGTTGCCACCATGATGCCGCAAGTAGAGAAGATGCTGCCCAAGCTGGATTCCATCCTCGCATCCTTAAATGTCATACTGGCCGACCCCGCCATCCCTGCAACCTTGCATAACGTACAAGATTTAACAGCAAGTATGGCCGTCACAAGCCGCCAGTTGCAAACTCTAATGAAGGATGATATTCCACAACTGACCGGCAAGCTCAATACCATTGGAGACAACTTTGCACTCATTTCCAACAACTTAAAGGAGATAGATTATGCTGCCGCCATGCAAAAGGTAGACGCAACTTTGAACAATGTAAAAATGATTACAGACAAATTGAACCAGAAAGACAATACCGTCGGACTTTTGCTAAACGACCCTTCTCTATATAATAATCTGAACGCCACCACTGCCAACGCAGCAAGTTTATTGGAAGACTTGAAATCGCATCCGAAACGATACGTCCATTTCTCCCTATTCGGCAAGAAAGATAAGTAAAAGATGGACGTTATATAGATTTTGTCTAAATAACAAGTCTATAAAGGAATTAAAAGGAAAGCCCTCATTTGCTCTATACAAGGAGCGAAAAAGGGCTTTTTCCTGCTCTGGGCACAGAAAGAAAACAAGAGACGCAAAGCTACATAAACCACTATATGACAAAGTATTAGATAAATGCAACACACCTTATATAAGGAGTATACTCATAGTAACCGATAAGTAGCTGAAAGTAAAGAGCTTATTACTTTCCCTAAAAACGCAAGAAAAAAAGGATTTGTTTTTCTCGAATAAGATTGCCAATTTTGCAATCGTAGAAGTTATGCTTAATTAATAAATGTATTTATAGCCGTTATGAGTGAAATAGATCATGTCGGGCTGTGGAACCGCTGTCTTGAAATCATCAGAGACAATGTTCCGGAGCAGACATACAAAACATGGTTTCTTCCCATCATACCTTTAAAATATGAAGACAAAACGCTGGTCGTACAAGTGCCCAGCCAGTTCTTCTATGAGTTTTTGGAGGACAAATTTGTTGATTTGTTGCGCAAGACTCTCTATAAGGTCATTGGTGAGGGAACTAAATTGATGTATAACGTAATGGTGGACAAGAGCTCGCGGAAAACCGTCGACCTGGAGTCTACACAGCGTACCATCATACCGCAAAAACAAGTGATGGACAAAAGGATTCCGCAGATTCCCGTCCCCGAACTTGACCCGCACCTTAATCCAGAATACAACTTTGAAACCTTCATCGAAGGTTACAGCAACAAGCTGTCGCGCAGCGTTGCAGAAGCTGTCGCTCTCAATCCGGCTAAAACAATCTTCAATCCGCTGTTCCTATACGGAGCATCAGGTGTAGGCAAAACCCATCTTGCCAATGCTATCGGAACCAAAATCAAGGAACTATACCCGGAGAAAAGGGTATTGTATGTATCTGCACACCTATTCCAAGTGCAATACACCGATTCCGTACGTAACAATACGACTAACGACTTCATCAACTTCTACCAGACCATTGATATTCTAATCATTGATGATATTCAGGAATTTGCCGGCGTGACCAAAACGCAGAATACATTCTTCCATATCTTCAACCATCTGCATCAGAACGGCAAGCAGCTCATCCTCACTTCCGACCGTGCACCGGTATTGCTGCAGGGCATGGAAGAGCGTCTGATTACACGTTTTAAATGGGGAATGGTGGCTGAGCTGGAGAAACCTACCGTAGAACTCCGCAAGAACATTCTGCGCAACAAGATACACCGTGACGGCCTGCAGTTCCCCCAGGAAGTGATTGACTATATTGCAGAGAACGTGGGCGACAGTGTACGTGACCTGGAGGGCATCGTCATTTCCATTATGGCGCATTCCACCATATACAATAAAGAAATAGACCTGGAACTGACGCAACGTATCGTCCGCAAGGTAGTGAACAGCGAAAGCAAGGCAGTGACTGTCGATGAAATCATCAACACCGTATGCAAGCACTTCGGATTGGAAACTGCCACCATCCACACAAAATCCAGAAAGCGGGAAGTGGTGCAAGCACGACAAATAGCCATGTATTTAGCCAAAAACCATACAGACTTCTCTACTGCAAAAATCGGTGCGCTAATTGGACATAAAGACCATGCCACCGTATTGCATGCATGTAAAACCATCAAAGAACTGAAAGAGGTGGACAAATCATTCCGTGCGGAAATCGACGAGATTCAAGCCGCACTGAAAAAAGGATAAGAATAAAGGATAAGGGATTAAATGCAGCTAAGTATGCATTAGCTTAACCCCTTATCCCTTATCCCTTATCCCTTATCCCTAATCCTTAATTTTCAAAATCCCTGCTTTTTCATTATCTTCCAAAGATTCTCCGACATTGCCTCACTGTCTTTCTTCGTATAACGCACATCTGTAAAGACCTGCGCCAGCGTTTCCTTATTGTTCTCCAAGATGAACTGCTTGTTCTCAGGAAGCGATTCTTTATAGGCATACAACCGGTCAATGTCCTGAGGAGTATAATCATGATAAACCTCTTCGTGTACAATGGCCTCCAGCGGCAAACGGTCCACTTGTTCCGGCTGTTCGGCAGGCCATCCCACTGTGACTGTCGTGATGGGAAACACCAATTCCGGTAACTCCAACGCTTCGACAATCATCTGAGGGTTGTAAGTGGTAGTTCCCAGATAGCAAATGCCCAACCCCTTCTCCTCGGCAGCCACACAAAAAGTCTGTGCCACCAGCAAGGTATCGACAGCCCCCGTCACAAACCACTCAAAGTTGTTGTATCCCGGCTCAGCCTTACGTTGCTCACACCACTTGCTGAAGCGGCGCAAATCTATGCAGAAAGTAAGCACTACCGGCGCCGTCCGAACCATCGGCTGATTGAAATGTGCAGGCGCCAGTTTGGCTTTACGCTCTGCATCACGCGTCACAATCACACTATAAACCTGCATGTTCCCGACTGTAGAAGCCCGGAAAGAGGTTTCAAGCAAATCATTTAACAAATCAGCAGAAATATCCTTCTGCTGGTATTTTCGGATTGTTCTCCTTTGTTTCAAGCTTTCCATTCTTTCTTTTTTTGCAAAGATAATGTAATCCACGAACAATTCATTCAAGAGTTCACACTTTTTTTATCATCATATATCCGGAATAAAATACATCTTTTCAACAAGAAATGAACAATTATTATCTCTACGAGCAGATAAAAGTAACCTTATGTTCGACTAAACCGAGAACCTTTCAGCCCAACAAGTTGTTAATAAATTCCATTTTGGAAAACTTATTCGTTTACTCAAATCATTAAAACATTATAAACCAATAAATTAATAGCAATCAATAGAAAACTATACATCGGTTGATAAAAACATTCATTTTAATTTTGCCAAGTTGAAAAACATTCATAGCTTTGCAAATGCATTTGTTAACGATAAGTACAACTTCTACAACTTTACTTATTTGTAACTAATCCTAAGAGATACAACATTGTGGAAAAGAAAAATTATTCTTATGACGAAGCCTACGGAGAATCTTTAAAATACTTCCAAGGCGACGAATTGGCTGCCAGAGTTTGGGTAAACAAATATGCAGTCAAAGATTCTTTCGGAAATATTTACGAAAAGTCTCCGGAAGACATGCATTGGCGAATAGCCAATGAGGTAGCCCGCATTGAGGCCAAGTACCCCAATCCATTAAGTTCAGAGGAACTTTTCGGCTTGCTCGACCACTTCAAGTACATTGTTCCGCAAGGAAGCCCGATGACCGGAATTGGAAACAACTATCAGGTAGCCTCTCTGTCCAACTGCTTCGTTATCGGTGTGGACGGCGAAGCGGATTCTTATGGTGCCATCTTCAAGATAGACGAAGAACAAGTACAGCTGATGAAACGCCGTGGCGGCGTGGGACACGACTTATCCCATATCCGTCCGAAAGGTTCACCGGTAAAGAACTCGGCACTGACCTCCACCGGCTTGGTCCCCTTCATGGAACGCTATTCAAACTCTACACGCGAAGTAGCTCAAGATGGACGCCGCGGCGCACTGATGCTCAGCGTATCCATCAAACACCCCGACTCGGAAGCCTTCATCGATGCCAAGATGACTGAGGGCAAAGTGACCGGAGCCAACGTCTCCGTAAAACTGACCGACGACTTCATGCAGGCCGCCATCGAAGGCAAACCATATACACAGCAATATCCGATTGACGCCACAGAGCCGGCATTTCAAAAAGACATTGACGCATCCGCATTATGGAAAAAGATTGTGCACAATGCATGGAAATCGGCAGAACCCGGTGTATTGTTCTGGGATACCATATTAAAGGAATCCGTGCCCGACTGCTATGCAGACCTGGGCTACCGTACCGTATCCACCAATCCATGCGGCGAAATTCCACTGTGCCCGTACGACTCCTGCCGTCTGCTCGCCATCAACCTTTACTCATACGTGGTCAATCCGTTCAAGCCGGACGCCTACTTTGACTTTGAGCTATTCAAGAAGCATGTAGCTTTGGCCCAACGCATCATGGACGATATCATCGACCTTGAACTGGAGAAGATAGAGCGCATCATGAGCAAGATAGATGCCGACCCCGAAAGCGAAGACGTGAAACATACAGAACGCGTTTTGTGGCAGAAGATTTACAAGAAAAGCGCCCAAGGCCGCCGTACCGGTGTAGGTATCACGGCAGAAGGCGACATGCTTGCCGCCCTGGGATTGCGTTACGGTACTGAAGAGGCAACCGAGTTCTCGGAGAAAGTACACAAGACGGTGGCACTCAACGCCTATCGCTCCTCCATAGAAATGGCCAAAGAGCGCGGCGCATTCGAGGTGTACGACACAGAACGCGAAAAGAACAACCCGTTCATCAACCGCCTGCGTGAAGCCGACCCGGAAATGTACGAGGAGATGAAGAAGTACGGACGCCGCAACATTGCCTGTCTGACCATCGCCCCGACCGGCACCACCAGCCTGATGACTCAAACCACCTCCGGTATCGAGCCCGTATTCCTGCCCGTGTACAAGCGCCGCCGCAAAGTGAATCCCAACGATACGAACGTTCATGTGGACTTCATCGACGAAACCGGGGATGCCTTTGAAGAATATATCGTGTTCCACCCCAAGTTCGTGACTTGGATGGAAGCTCAAGGATACAACCCCGCCAAACGCTACACGCAGGAAGAAGTGGATGCCCTGGTAGAGAAATCACCTTATTATAAAGCAACCTCCAACGACGTGGACTGGCTGATGAAAGTCAAGATGCAGGGACGTATCCAGAAATGGGTGGACCACTCCATCAGCGTAACCATCAACCTGCCGAACGACGTGGACGAAGACCTTGTGAACCGTCTGTATGTAGAAGCATGGAAATCCGGCTGCAAGGGCTGTACGGTTTACCGCGACGGTTCGCGTTCCGGTGTGCTCATCTCTACCAAGAGCGACAAGAAGTCCGAGCTTCCTCCATGCAAACCGCCTACGGTCGTTGAAACTCGTCCCAGAATATTGGATGCAGACGTTGTCCGTTTCCAAAACAACAAAGAGAAATGGGTGGCGTTCGTCGGCTTGCTGGACAATCATCCCTACGAGATATTCACCGGTGTGCTGGACGATGACGAAGGCATCATCCTGCCGAAGAATGTGGTGTCGGGCCACATCATCAAGAATGTGGATGAGCACGGAAACAAGCGTTACGACTTCCAGTTCGAGAACAAGCGTGGATACAAAGTCACCATCGAGGGCCTGTCCGAGAAGTTCAACAAAGAGTATTGGAACTATGCCAAGCTGATTTCCGGTGTATTGCGCTATCGCATGCCTATCGAGCAGGTCATCAAGCTGGTAGGTTCACTGCAACTGGACAGCGAAAACATCAACACCTGGAAGAACGGTGTGGAACGCGCCCTGAAGAAATACATCCAGGACGGCACGGAAGCCAAAGGCAAGAAATGCCCCAACTGCGGCAACGAAACACTGGTTTACCAAGAAGGTTGCCTCATCTGCAAGACGTGCGGAGCTTCCCGCTGTGGATAATCCCACGGCAAGCACAAACGTTTGCATAGGAATTTAAATGACTTAGATAACGGTAGCTGCATGATTATGAGGAATAATTTCTATACTTGCATAATCATTGCAGCTATTGCTATTTCTAAATCTAATATAATATGACACTAATATTCAATATCGAGTATCGCACCAGCTGGGGTGAAGAAGTCAGAGTCCTGGGTTCCATCCCGGAACTTGGCAACAACCAGCCCAACAAAGCCACCCCCCTGCACACTGTAGACGGCATTCACTGGACCGCGGAAGTGGATATCCAGATTCCCGGTAATGGAAGCGTCGAATACAGTTACCACATCTATCGAGATGGCAGAACCATACGGACAGAGTGGAACAGCCTGCCACGCATCCTGCACGTTGCAGACAATCCGAAGAAAGTTTACCGCATAGAAGATTGTTGGAAGAATCTGCCCGAGCAGCAGTATTTTTATACATCCGCTTTCACAGAATCCCTGCTGGCGCATCGCGAACGCAGTGCCGCCCCGAAAAGCTACAAAAAGGGGTTGCTGATAAAGGCGTACGCCCCCTGCATAGACAGTGACCATTGCCTGGCACTCTGCGGAAACCAGAAGGCGCTGGGTGACTGGAACCCGGACAAAGCTGCCCTTATGAGCGACATCGACTTCCCCGAATGGCAGGTAGAAGTGGATGCCGGCAAAATCAGCTTCCCGCTAGAGTATAAATTCGTCCTTTACAACAAGAAAGAGCGCCGTGCCGTGGCCTGGGAGAACAATCCCAACCGCTATATGGCCGACCCGCAGATAGCCGCCAACGAAACGCTGGCTGTCGGCGACCGTTATGTATACTTCAATCTTCCTGCATGGAAAGGTTCCGGAGTAGCCGTACCCGTATTCTCCCTGCGCTCCGAGAAAAGCTTCGGTGTAGGCGATTTCGGCGACTTGAAGCGCATGATTGACTGGGCAGTTGCCACCAATCAGAAGGCGGTGCAGATTCTGCCCATCAACGACACTACCATGACGCATACCTGGACAGACTCCTACCCTTACAGTAGCATCTCCATCTATGCCTTCCATCCCATGTACGCCGACCTGAAGCAGTTGGGCAGCTTGAAGGACAAGAAGGTGATGGCCGAATTCAACAAACGCCAGAAGGAACTGAATGCCCTGCCCGCCGTGGACTACGAAGCTGTGAACAAGACAAAGTGGGAATACTTCCACCTCATCTTCAAGCAGGAAGGGGAAAAGGTGCTGGCATCGGATGCTTTCCGTAATTTCTACGAAGCCAACAAGGAATGGTTGCAGCCATATGCCGTCTTCAGCTACCTGCGTGATGCCTACAAGACCCCGAATTTCCGCGAGTGGCCCAAGTATGCCACCTACGATGCCAAGGAGATAGAGACATTGTGCCGGCCGGACTCTGCCGACTATCCGCATATTGCCATCTACTACTACATCCAGTTCAATCTGCACCTGCAACTGCTTGCCGCCACCGAACATGCGCGCGCCAACGGCGTAGTGCTGAAAGGCGACATCCCCATCGGCATCAGCCGCAACAGTGTGGAAGCCTGGAAGGAACCCCACTACTTCAACTTGAACGGCCAAGCCGGTGCACCGCCCGACGACTTCTCCGTGAACGGACAGAACTGGGGCCTCCCCACCTACAACTGGGATGTCATGGAAAAAGACGGTTATGCCTGGTGGATGAAACGTTTCCACAAAATGGCAGAATACTTCGATGCCTACCGCATAGACCACATCCTCGGCTTCTTCCGCATTTGGGAGATACCGATGCACGCCGTACACGGGCTGTTGGGACAATTCGTCCCCGCCCTGCCCATGACGCGCGAGGAGATAGAAAGCTACGGGCTGGCATTCCGCGAAGACTTCTTCCTGAAGCCCTATATCCATGAGTACTTCCTCGGACAAATCTTCGGCCCGCATACAGACTATGTGAAACAGACCTTCATAGAGCCGACAGACACGTGGGAGGTTTACCGCATGCGTCCCGAGTTCGACACCCAGCGCAAGGTGGAAGCCTACTTTGCCGGAAAAACGGACGATGACAGCATCTGGATTCGTGACGGGCTTTACGCCCTTATCAGCGATGTGCTGTTCGTGCCCGACCGCAACAATCCGCACGAATACCATCCGCGCATCGGCGTGCAGCACGACTACATCTACCGCGCACTGAACGATTGGGAAAAGGCTGCCTTCAACCGGCTGTATGACCAGTACTACTATCACCGCCACAACGACTTCTGGGGACAGCAAGCCATGAAGAAACTGCCGCAACTGACACAGTCCACGCGCATGCTGGTATGCGGTGAGGACTTAGGCATGATTCCCGATTGCGTGGCATGGGTGATGAACGACCTGCGTATCCTTTCCCTGGAGATACAACGTATGCCGAAAGACCCGAAACAAGAATTCGGCCACACAGACTGGTATCCATACCGTTCGGTCTGCACCATCTCCACGCACGACATGTCTACCCTGCGCGGCTGGTGGGAAGAAGACTTCCAACAGACGCAGCGTTACTACAACACCATGCTCGGGCACTACGGTGCCGCACCGGCAACGGCCACGCCGGAGCTCTGCGAAGAAGTGGTTCGCAATCACCTCCATAGCAACTCCATCCTCTGCATCCTCTCCCTGCAAGACTGGATGTCCATGGACGGCAAATGGCGCAACCCGAACGTGCAGGAAGAACGCATCAATATTCCTGCCAACCCGCGGCACTACTGGCGCTGGCGCATGCACCTGACACTGGAACAACTGATGAAGGCAGAAAGCTTGAACGAGAAAATAAGGTGCATGATAGAAAGCACCGGAAGATAAGAAAGGATTCTTAGCAAAGTATTATTTTAGGCACGGATTACATGGACAATCACGGATAATATTGAAAGCAACCGTGATAACCCGTATAATTCCGTGCCTAAAATAGTTCGATAAGTTTATTCCGACCCTCACATAATTGTATTCTATAAAAAACAATTTCGCGCTATTTTTATATTTTACAGAATACAATCCACAGCCTGAATCGTAATAACCGGATACTGATTTGCCCGTACCACAAAATATCAGTAAGTTTGCAGAAAACAATCTACAAGTAATGACCAGTTATATTTTCCTTGACACGCTTCGCTTCTTCGCCCATCACGGCGTGGGCGAACAAGAAACCGTGGTAGGCAATGAGTTTACCGTCAGCCTGCGCCTGCAAGTTGATATCCGGCGTGCGGCAGAAACGGACGACGTAGCCGACACCGTGAGCTATGCCGATGTACATACAGCTGTGAAGGCAGAGATGGACATTCCTTCCAAACTATTGGAACATGTATGCGGGCGAATTATAAACCGATTGTTCCGCGACTTCCCACAGATAGAGGAAATAACCCTCAAGCTGGCAAAGCGCAATCCACCGATGGGCGCGGATATAGAGGCTGCAGGAGTGGAAATATGCCAACGCCGCGGAGAATGACAGATTGCCGAATCACCCCATTCACTATTGATACACAGGCACTTCCCACTGCAAAGACACTGCATGCTTTTTGCAGTGGCGCTGCAAACGGTTTGCAGTAACACTGCACATATATTTGCAGTAGTACTGCAACAGCTTTGCAGTAACGCTGCAACAGATATGCAGTAGCACTGCAAAATGTATACAGAAGTTCTGCAGTGAGCATGCAGCAACTTTTCTGCCGTAGAATACAACCATTGATACCAATATTCCGTACCTTTGCCCCATCATCAACAAAAAGTCAATGAGAAACGCTATACAACGACTGGCATTACTCCCCATCGTCGCTCTCTTCCTGCTACCGGCCGCTTGCTATCAAATACAGCTCCGAGTTTCATTGAAGAAATGCCCTCTACCTGCCCACCCCTTACGACTTTACAAACCCATACAACTATGCAGACTTCAGAAGGAATGAACTATTGAAAATAAACCTCACAGAGTTCCGCTTCCCCTACCAATACCTCAACGACATAGAATGGGCAGATTCACCAACACCATTATTGTGCAACCCTATGACTTCAAACGGCAAGGGTGGGCTATCGCACCAGTGTGGGCTGTCCATGAACGAAGGGTAGCGATAGATTAAGAATGCCCAGTAGAACCGAGTTTCATCCTTATTTTTGCCGTTTCCGCTTCTTTGCCGATTCCACCGCTTCGGCCACCACCGGCTTATTTGCAAACCGCTTGGTGTAGTTGCTGTAATCGGGAACAGTGCGTTCATACGTTGGATCGACAAACAACGGGCTGGAAATGATATGGTCTGCCGTACTGCGGTTGCAGCAGAACACGATGTTCTCCACACCGGCAAGGCGGGTCAACGCCTTCACATCCGTATCGTGCGGCTGAAGGGTCATCGGGTCGGTGAAAAAGAAAAGATAGTCAATCTCTCCGTCCACAATGCGCGAGCCCATCTGCTGGTCACCGCCCAAAGGACCGGATTTAAGGATAGTGAAATCCCACTCCACATCAGGATGTTTCTCCCGGAGGGCTTCGAGGATAAGGGTACCCGTGGTGCCCGTACAATAGAATTTATGCCCCATCAGCAATTCCGAGTTCCACAGTACCCACTCGATGAGGTCTTTCTTCATGGCGTCGTGTGCCACTAATCCGATTTTTCTAACTAGTTTTTCCATAATTCAAAACCTTTAATAGATTGAACAATTATAAAAGGCAACAGTTCCTACAATTGGGAAAAGAATTTCTTTCCATGCAGATAAAACTGCGCCAATATACTGTTTTTTGTCCGTTCCGGTATTACGGCAAGCGTAGTTTTTTTCAGATTCTCTTTGCGGGACGCTGCTAATGAAGTGCGGAGGGAGTGGTAGGCACGGCGCGCACGGAATACGGCCAAAGCATTGGGTAACTGGCCTTTCAGCATGAAACTGAACGCAGCCACATAATCGAGCACCGCACGTACACGCATCACGGACGCCAAGTCCTCCTGCGGCAGATTCTTATAAAGCATGACAAGGTTATTACGAAAATTGAGGAAGGTCTTGCGCGGATTCTCCTTCTTCAAAGTGGCCCCTCCCACATGAAATACCACACTCTGCGGTATACATGCCAACTGTCTGCCACGGGCACGAAGCCGCCAACATAAATCTATCTCCTCCATGTGGGCAAAAAAACGTCCGTCCAGCCCACCCGCTTCCCGGTAGTCTGCCAGACGGATGAACAGAGCCGCCCCCGTAGCCCAGAAAATGGGTATCACCGTGTCGTATTGCCCCTTGTCCTCTTCTACCACGCCCATAATACGGCCGCGGCAGAAGGGATAGCCATAGCGGTCGATGAAACCTCCCGCAGCTCCGGCATATTCAAACTGCCCCTTGTTACGCCAACTGCGTATCTTCGGCTGGCAAGCGGCCGTCTCCGGATAGGCATCCATATACTCTGCCAACGGGACAAGCCAGTGCTCGGTGACCTCTACATCGGAGTTGAGCAGCACTACATATTCTGCCTCCACCTGCTTCAATGCCAGATTGTATCCGTCGGCAAAACCGTGGTTCTCTTCCAGCAGAATCAAGTGCACAGAAGGAAACTCGCGACGGAGCATTGCCACAGAAGCATCCGTAGAGCCATTGTCCGCCACATACACCACAGCACCATCCGCCTCCGAAAAACGCACAACAGAGGAAAGGAAGGAACGGAGCATATCACATCCGTTCCAATTCAATATGACAACAGCAATCTTATCCATGTTGCACAGATTCTTTTCGTTTATTTTTCCAGCGTTTATGAGACCAGAACCAATAAGCCGGTTCGCGCCGGATGGTCTGCTCCAGACGACGGGCGAAGCACTCGGTTATCTCGCCATCCGCCGTCTGCTTGGGAGTTTCGGTAACCAAATCGAAGAGCACTTTGCAATATCCCCTGGATGTCCGTTCCAATTCACAATAAAAGACGGGGAAGTCCATCAGCTTGGCAATGCGCTCGGCGCCATCCATGAACACGGTGTCCTGATTCAAGAAAGTGGTCCAATAATGGGCCTCGCTGCGGTTGGGCGACTGGTCTGTAATCAGGCCGATGGCTATCCGCCTGCCTTCACGGCGAAGCTTTATCACTTCGCGTGCCGTGGAATGTTTCGCCACATTGTATCCTCCGAACCGGGCACGGATATGCTTAAACATCTCGTCCAGATACTTATTGCTTAGCGGTTTGTACACCTGCACCGGGATGTCGCCCGGATGCATGATGGCCCCCATGCCTATAATCCACTCAAAATTGGCATAATGGGGAATCAACAGTACAATGCCTCCATGCTTCTCTATCATGGCAAGGTATTCTTCCTTATTATCATACTTCATCCGGCGGCAGAGCTCCTCGAAAGACATGCGCAGCATCTTCACCTCTTCCAGCATATAGTCGCAGATATAATGGTAGAACTTGCGCTCTATCTCCATCAATTCGGTTTCCGACTTCTCCGGAAAGGAATTGCGAAGGTTGCGGCGAACGACTTTCTTCCGATAATGCACGACGTGGCGCATCAGGAAGTACAGCCCGTCAGACAATGCATAAAGCGCCCGGAAAGGCAGAAGTGCCACAAGCCACATGCCCGCATAAGTCAGCCAATAGACAATTTTTGATTTCACTTCGTCAGTTATGAGTTATAAGTTATGAGTTATTTGTTGCAAAGGCGGCATTCCTCATTCCATTGCTCCCAAGAGTGCGGTGCCGTCGGCATTGAAATCGCCCAGGCGCACAGACACGAGCTGGTTGTCCAAGGCAGCATCATGAGGGACTTCCACACGGATATAATTGGGAGTGAAGCCGTGCATCGGCAGTCCGGGTTTGGGACGTTCCAGCAACACCGGCATCGTCTGCCCGATATGGCGCGCATAAAAAGCACGGGTCTTTTCGTCCGAAAGCTCCAGCAATTGCTGGCTCCTGCGGTGCTTTTCTTCGGGTGCCACCACGTGGTCTATCTTCAAGGCTTGCGTGCCGGGACGCTCCGAATAGCTGAAGACATGGAGCTGCGTCACGTCCAGGCTCTTGATAAACTCATAAGCCTGCCCGAAATACTCCTCCGTCTCTCCACGGGTACCCACAATCACGTCTACCCCTATAAAGGAATCGGGCATCACTTCCTTTATCTTCTTTATCTTCGAGGCAAACAAGGCGGTATCGTAACGGCGTCGCATCAGCTTCAGCACCTCGTCACTGCCCGACTGCAGCGGTATATGGAAATGAGGCATGAAACGCCGGGAACGGGACACGTATTCTATGATTTCATCTGTCAGCAGATTCGGCTCGATGGAGGATATGCGGTAACGCTCAATGCCTTCCACCTCGTCCAGCGCCTTCACCAAGTCGAAGAAAGTCTCACCGGTAGACTTGCCGAAGTCTCCGATATTGACGCCGGTCAATACAATTTCCTTTCCACCTTCGGCAGCCGCCTGGCTGGCCTGCTCCACCATAGAAGCAATGCTGCCGTTACGGCTACGTCCGCGGGCAAAGGGAATGGTGCAATAGGAACAATAATAATCGCAGCCGTCCTGCACTTTCAGGAAGAAGCGTGTCCGGTCGCCACGCGAACAAGACGGGGCAAACGAACGTATATCCTTCAAAGCGGAAGTGTAGGCCTCGCCGGTCTCGTGCTTCTGCAGATTGCCCAGGTAGTGGAGCAGGTCCTTCTTCTGCTCGGCTCCCAGCACGACGTCCACACCTTCTATCTTTGCCACCGTCTCCGGTTTCAGCTGGGCATAGCAACCGGTCACCACGACAAATGCACCCGGATGTTGCTTCACCAGTTTGTGGATGGCCTGGCGGCACTTCTTGTCCGCCACTTCCGTCACCGAGCAGGTATTCACTACACAAATATCCGCTTTCTCACCCTTGCGCGCCGTACGTACGCCCGCTTCCCGCAAAATTTTACCGATAGTAGAGGTCTCCGAGAAGTTCAGTTTGCACCCCAACGTATAGTAAACCGCCGTCTTATCTTGAAATATATTGGTATCTATCATGAGCTTATAAACACATTTATGCTGCAAATATATACATTATTAATCTATTTTTCCTACTTTTGCACACTCAACTAAAATTTGTGCAATGATACAAGAGAACTTTATCAAACTATACGAGCATAGTTTCCGCGAGAATTGGGACCTCCCCTGCTATACCAACTATGGAGAAAACGAGAGCTATACTTATGGCGAAGTGGCACAAGAAATAGCCAGACTGCATCTTATTTTCAAGTACTGCCAACTGCGCCGCGGCGACAAGATAGCCGTCATCGGCAAGAACAATGCCCGCTGGTGCATCGCCTATATGGCCACCATCACCTACGGTGGTATCGTAGTCCCCATTCTGCAAGACTTCAACCCCAATGATGTCCATCATATCGTAAACCACTCCGAATCGACGTTCCTCTTCACCAGCGATGCCATTTGGGAACATCTGGAAGAAGAACGACTTACTGGACTTCGCGGTGTGTTCTCACTGAGCGACTTCCGCTGTCTGTATCAGCGGGACGGCGAAACCATCCAGCGTTTCCTCAAGCATCTGGGCGATGAAATGGAAGCGACCTACCCGAACGGGTTCCGCAAGGAAGACATCGTTTACACGGACCTTTCCAACGACAAGGTCATGCTGCTGAATTATACCTCGGGCACCACCGGATTCAGTAAGGGCGTCATGCTGACGGGAAACAACCTGGCCGGCAACGTCACCTTCGGCATACGTACCGAGCTGCTGAAGCAAGGGGACAAAGTGCTCTCTTTCCTGCCTTTGGCACATGCATACGGCTGCGCATTCGATTTCCTTACCGCCACGGCCGTCGGCACACACGTCACACTGTTGGGAAAAGTGCCTTCCCCAAAGATTCTGATGAAAGCTTTCGAGGAAGTGAAACCCAACCTGATTATCACCGTCCCCCTTGTCATTGAAAAGATATACAAGAATGTCATACAGCCCATCATCAACAAAAAGACCATGAAATGGGCGCTCAGCATTCCCTTGCTCGACGGACAGATATACGGGCAAATCCGCAAGAAACTGATTGACGCACTGGGCGGACGTTTCAAGGAAGTCATCATAGGAGGCGCAGCCATGAACCCGGAAGTGGAAGAATTCTTCCACCGCATCAAGTTCCCCTTCACCATCGGCTACGGCATGACCGAATGTGCCCCTCTCATCAGCTATGCTCCCTGGAATGAATTCGTCCCGACTTCCTCCGGACGGGTACTCGACATCATGGAAGCCCGTATCTGCAAGGAAAACCCGGACGACAAACTCGGCGAAATACAAGTACGTGGCGAGAACGTGATGACGGGTTATTACAAAAACCCCGAAGCCACCAAAGAAGTCTTCACCGAAGACGGATGGCTTCGCACCGGCGACTTGGGTACACTGGACGACGACAACAACCTATACATACGCGGACGCAGCAAGACCATGATTCTCAGTTCCAGTGGACAGAATATCTTCCCCGAAGAGATAGAAGCACGGCTCAACAACATGCCTTTCGTCCTGGAAAGTCTTGTCATCGAACGGAATAAAAGACTGGTAGCACTGGTTTATGCCGACTATGAAGCCCTGGATTCCTTGGGACTAAACCAGCCGGATAACCTTAAAACCATCATGGATGAGAATCTCAAAAATCTGAATAACAGCGTGGCAGCCTACGAAAAAGTAAGCCAAATCCAACTTTATCCGACTGAATTTGAGAAAACGCCCAAAAGAAGTATCAAGAGATACTTATACAACAGCATTGCCGAAGATTAATATGTTGTAAAACATATAGATAGGGATAAAAACAGCCGAAGCTCCAAAAAAAATATAAAAAAAGTTGGGGTTTCGAGAACAACATATTCAAAAAGTACATACCTTTGCAACGTTTTAATAAAGCAATTGATTGTATTACGTTTTAAAAGTAAAGAAAATGAAAAAATTAGTTTTGATGGCTGCAGCTATCGTAGCAGTATCTTTCGCATCTTGTGGCAACAAAGCAGCTAACGCTGAACAAGCAACTGCAGATTCTATCCGTATCGCTGACTCAATCGCAGCTGTAGAAGCAGCAGCAGCTGAAGCCGCAGCAGCAGCCGCAGCAGCTGACACTGTAGCAGTAGATAGCGCAGCTGTTGTAGCTGAATAATTTCAGTACAACACTCGAGAGAATTGAAAGTCTGACGTGCATACAAGCACACCAGACTTTTTTTATGTCTTATCCTCTCCTTCTGTTCCCTTCCAATTGTTAAGTCTTGGTCTTATTTCACAAAAAAGGGTATTATATGGCAGATAAATGATAAAGTATAGTGCATATACCAAATAAAAGCCGTTACTTTGCATCAACAAAACAATAAGAGGTTTATTACGATCTACGTTTCACTATGTTTCTCCTCGATTAGCCACATTGAGAATTTTCATTTCTGACTACAACTTCCTAAGACTCCTTTATTGAATTATTAATTTTTTATTTTTGTATTTTATGAATATGTACATTGGAAACCTTAGCTACAACGTTAGGGAATCAGATTTGAGACAAGTAATGGAAGAGTATGGAACAGTAGAATCAGTAAAACTGATTATGGACCGTAATACAAACAGATCAAAAGGTTTTGCCTTCGTAGAGATGCCCGAAGCTGCTGAAGCCCAACAAGCAATCAACAAACTGAATGGAGCAGAATATGTAGGCCGCCAAATGGTAGTGAAAGAAGCATTGCCAAGAAACTAAAAGAATTATTGGCTGACAATAAGGCAAAGAGCATACCCCTGAGTGGATATGCTCTTTTTTTTGCATTAGTAACCTCGTAAAGAGACACAAGAGTATTCTTGCCAAACCTCTATACCGCGCGCGTAAACCTCTACTTCAGATTCGTAAACCTCTATAACCGCAGCTTTACGTATCCCTCAATAAGCTCACACACATACGCTCCGAACATAGAAAAGCCCGGTCCTTTATCAGAACCGGGCTTCCTTATCATTATGAAGTCTTTTCTTATGCTTCTTCAGCAACTACTTCGAAAGGAATTTCTACAGAAACTTCCTTGTGCAGCTTAACGATAGCCTTGTAGTTACCAACTTCTTTCACTGCGTCCTTAACAACGATAATCTTACGATCGATGTTGTGACCCAATTTAGCCAACTCTTCAGCAATCTGGATGTTACCAACAGAACCGAAGATAGTACCAGTAGAGCTAACCTTAGTAGCAATCTTCAATGATACGCCTTCCAGCTTAGCAGCCAGTTCTTCAGCATCCTTTTTGATTTTCTCCAGCTTGTGAGCACGTTGTTTCAGCTCTTCAGCCAACATTTTCTTTGCAGCCGGTGAAGCGATGACAGCTTTACCAGTCGGGATGAGGTAGTTACGACCGTAACCAGACTTTACTGTTACGATGTCGTTCTTATAACCCAAGTTTACAATGTCTTCTTTCAATATAATTTCCATACTTTCCTCCTCCTATTATTTCATCATGTCAGTTACATAGGGCAGCAACGCCAAGTGACGTGCTCTCTTCACAGCTTGAGCTACACGACGTTGGAACTTCAAAGAAGTACCGGTAATACGACGCGGAAGGATTTTACCTTGCTCATTCAAGAATTTCTTCAAGAATTCGGGATCTTTGTAGTCGATGTACTTAATACCGCTCTTTTTGAAACGGCAGTATTTTTTCTTCTTAACGTCTACTGAGGGCGGAGTTAAATATCTGATTTCTGATTGAACTTGTTGTGCCATGATTAATCCTCCTTTTTAGTTGATTTAACACTTCTTCTCTTCGCAGCATATTCAGCAGCGTACTTGTCTTGCTTGAAAGTCAAGAAACGGATAACGCGCTCGTCACGACGGAAGTTTATTTCCAGTTTCTCAATGACAGTAGGTTCTGCATTGAACTCAATCAGCTGATAGAAACCGGTTGACTTCTTCTGGATAGGATATGCCAGCTTCTTCAGTCCCCAGTTTTCTTCATTTACAATCTCAGCACCTTCAGCAGTAAGGATGCCTTTGAATTTTTCTACCGCTTCCTTCATCTGAACATCAGACAAAACGGGAGTCAAAATGAAAACGGTTTCGTATTGATTCATACTCGTTTAATTAAATAAATAAATTATTCGTTTTAAAAATGCGGTGCAAAGGTAGACATTTTATTTTGAACTACAAACATTTAATGTTTTTTTGTGTAGGGATATAGGAATTGTCTTCGGCTTGCACTATCTTTGCAAAGTTGTTTAAACAATAATTTCATGATAGAGCAATTCAACTTTGATATCCGCCTTATCTTTGCCATACTGAACGGTAAAGTGTCGGCTGCCATTAACCGAAAGCTGTCCCGCAACTTCCGCCAGAACGGTTTGGAGATTACTCCGGAACAGTGGACCGTCCTCATCTTCTTATGGGAAAAGGACGGGGTGACGCAACAAGAGTTGTGTAATGCAACTTTCAAAGACAAGCCCAGCATGACGCGCTTGATAGACAATATGGAGCGTCAGCATCTCGTCGTGCGCATATCGGACAAGAAAGACCGCCGAACCAATCTGATACATCTGACCAAGGACGGCAAGGAGCTGGAAGAACGCGCGCGCGTCATTGCCAACCAGACCCTCAAAGAAGCCTTGAAAGGCATCACCATTGAAGAGCTCAGTGTGAGCCAGGAGGTACTGAGGAAGATTTTCTTCAATACGAAGGACTAAGATATAGGGATTAGGGGTTAAGGATTAGAGATTAAGGGAGGAGAAAACAAGGGGATGAAGCGTCATTTTTCATTCCTCATCTTCCATTCTTTATTAAAATATGGATTTTTTGCAAAAATAATTTCGCTTGTTAAAGAATTATGCTTTTCTTTGTGACAAGAATACGAAAGAATATAATAATCTAATTAAAATACACACACATGAAAGGCTTATTAAAAAATCTGGGATTGATATTAGTCGTAATAGGAGCTGTAATCCTGGTTGCATGTTCTTTTACCGGCAATGTTAACAACAATGCCATCTTGGGCAGTTCTGCCGTTTTGGTTGTAGTGGGATTGATTTCCTACATTGTCATCAACAAGAGAATTGTCGACTAATATCAAAAGAAAAGAAATAAAGAAGGCGGTTAGCATATACATGCAGACCGCCTTTTTTATTTTCTCTCCCCCAGAGGAGCCGAGTCTCATCAAGACTCAGCTTCCGGAGTAATCAGTTTATATCCTTTTCCGTGAATGTTGATGATTTCAATCGAATCATCTTCTTTCAGGTGCTTACGAAGCTTTGTGATATATACATCCATACTACGTGCATTGAAATAGTTGTCATCAATCCAAATAGTCTTCAACGCAAAGTCACGCTGCAGAATTTCGTTGGCATGTGCACAAAGCAAGCCCAGCAGTTCGGATTCTTTGGTGGTCAGTTTAGTCTGCTTCTCGGCAGTCGCCAGAATCTGTTTCTGCGTGTCGAATGTAAACTTACCAATCTTATAGATGTTGCTCTCCTTGTTCTTCTTTCCGCGAACACGTCTCAGGATAGCTTCAATTCTGAAAGTCAGCTCTTCCATACTGAAGGGCTTGGTGATGTAGTCATCGGCACCAATCTTGAAACCTTCCAGAATATCTTCCTTCAATGTTTTTGCCGTCAAGAAGATAATAGGTATTTCGGCATTGGCCGCACGCACTTCTTGTGCCAGTGTGAATCCGTCTTTCTTCGGCATCATCACATCAAACACACACAAGTCATATTTATTCTTCAGGAAAGCCTTGTATCCTGCTTCTCCATCGGGATATAACTCGGCAGCGTAACCTTTTGCCTGTAAATATTCTCTTAAAAGCATGCCAAGATTTTCATCATCTTCGCACAATAAAATACGCAGTTTCTCGTCCATATCAATCAATTTTTTAATAAAGGTAATGCAATAATAAATTTAGTTCCTACGTTCAGTTCACTTTCTGCCCGGATAGTTCCCTTATGATCCATGATAATCTTCTTCACATAAGCCAGTCCCAAGCCGAAGCCTTTCACATCGTGCAGATTACCTGTATGCACGCGATAGAACTTCTCGAATATCTTTTTCAAATTCTCCTTCTTGATGCCGATGCCGTTATCTTGGATGGAAATCATCAGTTTGCCAGGCTCATTCCAAGTCTTCACCGTCAGTTGCAGATCCGCATCCGGACGTTTATACTTCACTGCATTATCCATGAGATTGAAAATCACATTGGTGATATGCATCTCATCGGCAAAAATGGCAGAGTTGGTAGCTTTAAGCTCCGATTCAATCTTTCCATTATAACGCTCCACTTTCAGTGTAAACGTGTTGATAACACCCGCTATCAGCTCGTTGGCATCCAGTTCCTTATTCTTCAAAGTAGCCTTCTGACGGTCAAACATCGACATCTGAAGCACTTTTTCTACCTGGAACCTCAAGCGCTTCGTTTCATCGTTGATGACACCCGATATATGCTGGAACATAGTCGGAGACTTGCCCACAGCCGGGTCTTTCAACATCTGTGCCGCCAGAGAAATCGTCGATATCGGCGTCTTGAACTCGTGCGTCATATTGTTGATGAAATCATTCTTCATCTCCGTCAGCTTCTTCTGGCGGAATACGATGTAAATCGTAAAGATGAACGTCACCAGCAGTACAAAAGTAAATATCATCGACGGTATCATAAACCTGACCGAATCGAAGATATAATCCTTCTTTCCCGGAAAATGTATCTTGACGATACTCATACGGGCTGGTGGGTCATTCAAAAACAATGGCTGCGAATAAGAGCTTTCACTCCCTGCATCGCTATAATCCGCACAACGGTATACCTCCCGACCTTCCCGGTCTATCACCTTGAAGTGATAATCCATATCACCGAGACCATTCTCTATCAGACCTGCTTTTAGATACTGGTCCAGACTTTTGAAATTAACACGCTCCTCAATCGGCTTGTCGCTGGCATTGTATACCATCTGCAACACCACCTCGTCTACCAATGCACGCTGGTAAAGATAGCGGTTTTTAAGCATCTCTATCTGCGAGCGTGAAGTCTGAGGAATGGTTTTTGCTCCGTGTTTGCGTGAAATCATTGCTCTTGGCAATTCAGAAGGCTCGTTACTGAAAGTTTTCAATTCCACCGAAGAACGGACACTGCCATCCGGAGCTGTCATCACAAACCGCTGGGTACGCATCACTCCGCTACTGCTTTGCGATTGTTCCCACGCCTTCTTTTCTGCCTCGGAGATATCCTCATTCAGCCAACGCACAACCTCTGCGGACTCTGCCTCTTTCGAAGCAGCCATCAACGCACGCTTCACCGATTCATCAAATTGTCCGTTACGCATCTTCACCATTTCCTCAATATAGCTTATCTGCAGATACAGCAAACTAAGGAAGGAAAGCCCCATAACAACACCTAATATCCATATAGTTGACTTTTTCATAGTCACAAAATTAACACTCCCTAATTAACACTCCTAACCAATTAACCTGATTTAACCGGACGTTCTCGTAAATTAACCGAAGACCATTTTTTAGGTTGTATTATGAGCATTATAACAAAAACACAAGCCTTTGGTTTGCAAATTTAATAAAAAATTAATCATTCAATTCACAATTCTGCATGTTCTTAATCTACGTTAATGAAAAAAGCCGTTATTACTTGCCATGAAGTAACAACGGCTTTAACAATTGTTATATTAGCAGCCGGTAGTTACAACAGCCAAACTACCAACCCCTGAAAATCATTCTTCAGCTTGCTTTGCCTCAAATTCCTTAATCAGTTTATCCTGCACATCACTCGGAACGAGTTCATAGCTGGCAAACTTCATGATGAACGAAGCACGTCCACCAGTCAGTGAGCTAAGTGCCGTAGAGTAGGATGACATTTCCTTCAAAGGCACCTTAGCACTCAGTTTTTCGTAACTGGCCTCGCTGCTCATACCCATAATCATGGCACGGCGTCCCTGCAAGTCCCCCATCACATCACCCATCTTGTCCGACGGAACAAATACTTCCACGTCATAAATGGGTTCTAGAATCTTCGGGCCTGCATTCTTGAACGCTTCGCTGAACGCATTCCGTCCCGCCAGCATAAAGGAGATTTCATTGGAGTCAACCGGATGCATTTTTCCGTCATATACGATGACACGTACATCGCGAGCATACGAACCAGTCAACGGTCCCTGCTCCATACGTGACATGATACCCTTCAAGATGGCCGGCATGAAACGTGCATCAATGGAACCACCCACAATACTATTGACGAATACCAGCTTGCCACCCCATTCCAATGGAACTTCTTCGGTACCCTTGACGTTCATCTTGAACTCCTGACCATTGAATTTATAGGTTTCGGGCAACGGCATGCCTTCGTAGTAAGGCTCAACAATCAGATGAACTTCACCGAACTGGCCTGCACCACCCGACTGCTTCTTATGGCGATAATCCGCACGGGCAGCTTTGGTAATCGTTTCGCGATACGGTATTCTCGGTTCTTCAAACTTGATTTGCAGTTTTTCATTGTTTTCCAGACGCCACTTCAAGGTACGCAAATGGAATTCACCTTGTCCGTGTACAATAGTCTGACGCAATTCTTTAGACTGGTCTATCACCCATGTCGGGTCTTCCTCTCGCATACGGTTCAAAGCAACCATCATCTTTTCTGTATCCGACTCGTTCAACGGCTTGATAGCACGTGAGTATTTGGAGTTCGGATATTTAATGAAGTTGAAACGGTTTTCAGAGCCCTTACCGTTCAATGTATTGCCGGTATGTACATCCTTCAGTTTCACTGTACAGCCGATGTCACCGGCTACCATTTCCTCTACCTTGATACGGTTGGCACCGGCACAAGCATAAATCTGCGCGATGCGTTCCTTGGAACCGCGGTCTGCATTGGTAAAATCATCACCTTCGTGCACTTTACCACTCATAACCTTGAAGTATTGAACATCACCGATATGCGGCTCAACGGCAGTCTTGAAGAAATACAAGGAAGTCGGTCCGTTAGAATCCGGCTTCACCACCTCACCGCGTGTATTGTGCACCGGTGGCATTTCGTCCACAAACGGCACCACATTACCCAGGAACTCCATCAGACGGCGTACACCCATATCCTTGCCGGCACAGACGCAGAATACCGGGAACATACCTCGTGAAGCCAGTCCCTTGCGGATACCTTCGCGCATTTCGTCTTCTGTCAAAGAGTCCTGCTCAAAGAATTTTTCCATCAGGCCTTCGTCATGTTCGGCTGCAGCTTCTACCAAAGCCTTGTGCAGTTCTGTAGCCTTTTCCATTTCTTCGGCCGGAATCTCTTCAATAATGGGAGCGCCACCTTCGGGTCCCCACGAATATTTTTTCATCAAAAGTACATCGATCAACGAATTGAAGTTCGGTCCGGTAGCCAGCGGATATTGCACGGGCACCACCTTCGGACCGTATATGGTTTGCAACTGCTCAAGCACCATATCATAATCGCACTTTTCATTATCAAGCTGGTTTACCAGGAAAATAACCGGTTTGCCCAGTTTCTCGGTGTAGCGGAAATGGTTCTGCGTACCTACCTCGGGACCGTATTGCCCGTTCAGCAGCAGAATGGCAGTATCTGTAACGTTGAGCGCCGTCATGGCAGCCCCTACAAAGTCATCACTACCCGGGCAGTCAATGATATTCAGTTTCTTGCCGTTCCACTCCACATGGAAAACGGTGGAAAACACAGAATAGCCGTATTCCTGCTCCACCGGGAAGTAATCGCTGACTGTATTCTTGGCAGTAATCCTGCCGCGACGTTTTATAATACCACTCTCAAAGAGCAGCGCTTCCGTGAGAGTGGTTTTACCCGAGCCGTCATTGCCAAGGAGGGCAATGTTCTTAATTTCATTCGTCTGATATACTTTCATGATATATTAAGATTTTAAGTGAATAACCTGACATACGATGATGCCGTTAACTTTTTGTGAGGCGCAAATTAGGCATTAATTCAAAGAAAAGCAACATCGGGAAGCATGTTATATAACACACTTCCTCCACCAACAAAGAATATAATGTTCTTCTGCCAATAAACTGCCCGAATTCACAAGTCATCCAACTTCTTGGACGGCTTAAATATTTCTTATAACTTTGCAGGAAAAAGAATCCCCCCCGAAAACCATGAACAAACTACTGTTAACAGCACTGCTCGTTCTATGTCCATATTTGGCAATGGGACAGTCCAACCAAAAAACAACCAGGAAAGCCCCTCTCATCGGCATTTCCTGCTCACATCCGGGCCGAAGCTCATCTACACAGATGACGTATACCGAGTCTGTAATCCAGGCAGGTGGAACACCTATACTGATTTCCATCACTACCGATAGCCTTGTCTTGACAGACATTGCCAACCGGCTGGACGGTATCATTCTGATAGGAGGAGGAGACATCCACCCTTCCTATTTCAATGAATCGCCCATCGAACAGCTGGGAGAGGTGGACTCCCTGCGTGATGTATACGACATGGCACTCATCCGCCTGGCTACCCGGCGTAACATTCCGATGTTTGGCATCTGCCGGGGAGAACAGTTAATCAATGTAGCTTTCGGTGGAACTCTTTATCAGGATATCCCTACCCAGCATCCCGACACCACTGTCTGCCACCAGCAGCAGGAACCGAGCAGTATACCAACTCATACCGTCCACCTCACTCCCGGTTCTGCCATGGCATCCATAACCGGACAGACACAACTTTTCACCAATACTCACCATCACCAGGCGGTCAAGCAAGTTGCCCCGGGATTCAGCGTAACGGGTTGGTCGTCAGACAGTATTCCCGAAGCTATAGAGTCTTCCCACGAATATCCGATATGGGGTGTGCAATTCCATCCCGAAGCTCTGGCTACGGCAGGCGACAGCATCTCTGCCAGATTCTTCTATTTTCTGGTTCAAAAGGCAGCTACCTACCGGCATGCCAAAGAGATTCACCGCCGCATCCTCTCCCTCGACACGCATACAGACACCCCACTTGATTTTGACGTTTCCTATAATATAGGTACGCGCGAAAAAACGCAGGTTTGCCTGCCCAAGATGCGAGAAGGAAAATTGGATGGACAATACCTGGCATGCTGGGTGCGCCAAGGCCCGTGCGATGAAGAGAACAGTCTGAAAGCCATTGACCGAGTGGATGAGTTGATACGCCACATCTACCGACAAGTGGAGATGAACGGGGAGCAATGTGCCATAGCCCGCACGCCCGATGATTTGTCCAGGCTCAAGACCGAAGGAAAGAAAGCCTTTTATATTGGCATCGAAAACGGATACGGCATCGGCAAGGATTTGAAGAATATCACCCGTTTCCATGATGCAGGCGTTACCTACATCACCCTTTGCCACACCCGCAACAATGACATCTGCGACAGTTCTTCGGACACGACTGCCCGTTGGAACGGCTTAAGTCCTTACGGTAGAAAAGTGGTGAAAGAAATGAACCGGCTGGGAATAATGATAGACCTTTCCCATGCAGCCGAAAGCACCTTCTGGGATGTACTGAAATATTCAAAAGCACCGGTCATAGTCTCCCACTCCTCTGCAAGCGCCATCTACAGACACGACCGCAATCTGACCGACGAACAGCTACGCGCCCTTGCCGCACATGGCGGTGTGGCTCAAGCCTGCCTGGTAGACGAGTTCCTGAACCCGGATGCCAAGAAAACCAACCTTACGGACTTCATGAAACACCTGCTGCACATGGTTGAAGTGGCAGGCATAGACCACGTGGGCATTGGCTCGGACTTCGACGGTGGAGGCGGGGTCAAAGGATGCAATGGGGACAATGATTTCATCAATATCACCGTCCGTCTGCTGGAACATGGATTTACAGAAACAGACATCGCCAAGATATGGGGTGGAAATTTCCTCCGGGTGATGAAACAAGTACAAACCAAATAGAAAAGACCGAAAAACATCACAAAAAGGAGAGATTAGAGCTATAATCTCTCCTTTTTGACACATTTACATACCCTCCATTTCTCAACTTTCGCATATCTTTGCCCAAAACATAAACGATTTATTAATTATCTAATACCGAATTCTTAAATGAAAAGGAAAATTATTTGGAGTTTTGCATTGCTGGCCTGCCTTTGCTGCCTGCCATCTGCAAAAACAAAAGCACAAACGAAAAATGCCGCAATCATACCCGGGGAAGTATGGAAAGACACCGACGGCAATCCCATCAACGCCCATGGCGGCGGCCTTCTTTACCACGAAGGGACCTACTATTGGTATGGCGAATACAAAAAAGGGGGAACCATCCTGCCCGAATGGGCTACGTGGGAATGCTACCGCACCGACGTAACCGGTGTCAGCTGCTACTCTTCGAAAGACCTGCTGAACTGGAAGTTCGAGGGTATCGTACTTCCTGCCGTGAAAGACGACGAGAAACACGACCTGCACCCCAGCAAGGTGTTGGAACGTCCCAAAGTGATTTACAACGAAAAGACAAAGAAATTCGTCATGTGGGCGCATGTGGAAAGCGCCGACTACAGTAAGGCATGTGCCGGCGTAGCGGTCAGCGATTCTCCTACCGGGACATTCACCTATGTAGGCAGCTTCCGTCCCAACGGTGCGATGAGCCGCGACCAAACAGTGTTCGTTGATGATAACGGCAAGGCATATCAGTTCTACTCTTCGGAAAACAACGCTACCTTATATATAAGCGAGCTAACGGATGACTACCTGAAGCCCACTGGTCGCTATACACGCAATTTCGTGAAGCAAAGCCGCGAAGCACCCGCCGTATTCAAGTATAACGGCAAGTACTATATGCTCTCTTCCGGTTGTACCGGCTGGGATCCCAATGTTGCCGAACTGGCTGTGGCCGACTCCATCATGGGGCAATGGACTACCATCGGCAATCCGTGTACCGGTCCTGATGCAGATAAGACCTTCTATGCACAAAGCACTTACGTGCAGCAAGTATACGGAAAAGGAAATGCCTACATTGCCATGTTCGACCGCTGGAAAAAGAAAAACCTTGAGGACTCACGCTACGTATGGCTCCCGCTTGAATTCGGCAAGGACGGCACAATCGCGATACCCTGGCGCGACAGCTGGGACCCGCGTACCCAATGGGAAGGACAAGGCGACTTCTCTGCCGGCAAAGGAACATTCCTATTGAATGGCAAGCCGTTTGTCATCAAAGCCGCAGAGCTGCACTATCCACGTATCCCCAAAGCCTATTGGGACCAACGCATCAAGCTATGCAAGGCACTGGGCATGAACACCATCTGCCTTTATGTATTCTGGAACTCCCACGAGTCTCAGCCGGGAGTGTTCGACTTCACCGGACAGAATGACCTGGCGGAATTCTGCCGCCTATGCCAGCAGAACGACATGTATGTCATCCTGCGCCCGGGACCGTATGTCTGTGCCGAATGGGAAATGGGCGGACTGCCCTGGTGGTTACTCAAGAAAAAAGATATCCGCCTGCGCGAATCCGACCCCTACTTTATGGAGCGTGTAGGTATCTTCGAAAAAGCCGTTGCCGAGCAGGTAGCTGGTATGACCATACAGAACGGAGGTCCCATCATCATGGTACAAGTAGAGAACGAATACGGCTCCTACGGGGAAGACAAAGGCTACGTATCGCAAATCCGCGACATCGTACGCGCCAACTACCCCGGCGTAGCACTGTTCCAATGCGACTGGGCGTCCAACTTCACCAAGAACGGACTCCACGACCTGGTATGGACCATGAACTTCGGTACAGGAGCCAACATCGACCAACAGTTTGCACCGCTGAAGAAACTCCGTCCTGATAGCCCGCTGATGTGCTCCGAATTCTGGAGCGGCTGGTTCGACAAGTGGGGAGCCAACCACGAAACCCGTCCGGCTGCCGACATGATTGCCGGCATTGACGAGATGTTGTCCAAAGGCATCTCCTTCAGCCTCTACATGACCCACGGAGGGACCAACTGGGGACACTGGGCAGGAGCCAACTCACCCGGATTCGCCCCTGACGTAACCTCTTACGACTACGACGCCCCCATCAGCGAATCGGGACAGACCACTCCCAAATACTGGGAATTGCGAAAAGCATTGTCCAAATACATGAACGGCGAGAAGCAGGCTAAAGTTCCCGCTTTAATCAAGCCCATCCGTATTCCGTCTTTCCAATTTACAGAGATGGCTCCTTTGTTCGACAATCTTCCTGCTGCCAAGAAAGACCGCAATATCCGTACCATGGAGGAATATAACCAGGGATTCGGAAGTATTCTCTACCGCACCACACTGCCCGAGATGAAAACCCCGTCCCTGCTCACTGTGAACGATGCGCACGATTATGCCCAAGTTTTCCTGGATGGCAAATACATCGGCAAACTGGACCGCCGCAACGGTGAAAAGCAACTGGAATTCCCCGCCTGCCCCAAAGGTGCACGCCTCGACATTCTGGTAGAAGCCATGGGCCGCATCAACTTTGGACGTGCCATCAAGGACTTCAAGGGTATCACCCAAAGCGTAGAACTTACCGTAGACATCGACGACCGTCCTTTCACCTGCAACCTGAAGGATTGGGAAGTCTATAATCTCGAAGATACATACGATTTCTATAAGAACATGAAGTTCCAGCCCATCGGCTCACTGAAAGATGAGTTAGGACAACGCATTCCGGGTTGCTACCGTGCCACCTTTAAGGTGAACAAGCCCAGCGACACATTCCTAAACTTCGAGACTTGGGGCAAGGGACTTGTCTACGTCAACGGGCACGCCATGGGACGCATTTGGGAAATCGGCCCGCAACAGACCCTCTACATCCCGGGATGCTGGTTGAAGAAAGGTGAGAATGAAGTGATTGTCTTCGACATCATCGGTCCCAAAGAAGTTAAGTCCGAAGGACTGAGCGAGCCATTGCTGGACCAGTTGCTCGTCACCAAACCGCTGACGCACCGCAATGAGGGTGAAAATCTCGACTTGTCCGGTGAGCAGCCCGTCCTCTCCGGCAGCTTCAATCCCGGCAACGGTTGGCAGGAACGCAAATTCGACCAACCCGTCACCGGACGTTATGTCTGCCTGGAAGCCTTGAGTGCACAAGATGGAAAAGACCTGGCTTGCATTGCCGAAATGTATCTGCTGGATGAGAATGGGGAACGTCTGTCACGCGAACCCTGGATTGTCAATTATGCCGACAGCGAAGACGTATCCCACGTCAACTGTTCTGCGGACAAAATCTTCGACCTCCAGGAATCAACCTATTGGAGCACAACAAAAGACACTCCATACCCGCATTCTGTCGTGATTGACTTGGGTAGTACCCGCACCCTGACCGGCATACAATATCTACCCAGAATGGAAAGCGAGGTACCGGGTGGAATCAAAGACTTCAAGGTTTACGTAAAATCCAAGGCTTTCAACTATTAGGCCGGATTTACAACACTAATAGATTCTTTAGACACGGATTACATGAAAAATCATGGATAATAAATGAAGAATATCCATGATTTTTCGCGTAATCCGTGCCTAACTTAAAATCAATCAAACAGATTTTCCGTACAATTCATCGTCTACCACAGCCAGCATTCCCTCCACTTGAGCCAATGCCAGCATACGGCCATGAAAAGAATAACCTGCATTGTACCCTTTATCCTCGTCGCCCAACATCATGCGACCGTGGTCCACACGCATCGGCAATCCCGGATTTTCTTTCTCAAAGATACGAATCAAATCAATGAGGTGTCCCCTTCCCTCCAGATGGGAACTTTCGATAAAGTTTCCACCCGGTATTGCCTTCGTACTGCGCAAATGCACAAAGTGGGTACGCCTGGCAAACTTCCTTGCCAGTTCACGGGTATCATTCTGTTCACCCGCACTCAATGAACCGGCGCAAAAAGTCAGGCCATTATGGGGATTGTCCACTGCACTCAGTATCCAGGCAATATCTGCCTCGTCTGTCACAATGCGCGGCAACCCCAATACCTGAAAAGGAGGGTCATCGGGGTGTACACACATATTCACCCCATATTCCTCGCATACCGGCATGATGGCAGACAAGAAATAACGCATATTCTCGCGCAGAGCCTCCCGGTCTATCCCTTTGTATAGCGCCAGCAAACGTTTGAACAGGGTTACCGGCTCCTTGTCACCTTCCTTGATGTTGCCATTTACGAATCCTTGTGTCTTTACGATAATCGTATCTACCAGCTCTGCCTTTTCAGACTCCGTAATCACCTTATCCAGTTCTGCCACCTTGTCCAGCTCTTCCGGAGAATAATCGGCTTCCGCATTCTCCCGTTCCAATATCTTCAGGTCGAAGTAGGCAAAACGGATTCTGTCGAAATAAAGAGAAGATGTCCCGTCTTCCCAGGGATGTTGTAAGTCCGTGCGAATCCAGTCAATCACCGGCATGAAGTTGTAGCATACCGTCCGGATGCCTGCCTTGCCGAGATTGGCAAGGCTTATCTTGTAGTTCTCTATCAATCGGTCACGCTCACTCCCCGCATATTTGACAGCCTCGCACACCGGCAGACTTTCTACTACAGACCAGCGCAATCCGAAGGATTCAATATAATCCCTCAAATCTTCAATGGCTTCCAACGTCCATATTTCACCGTTGGGAACTTCATGCAAGGCAGTGACAACGCCTTCCACTCCTATCTGTTGCAACATGGCAAGGGTTATCTTGTCTTTCTTGCTAAACCATCTCCAAGTCTTTTCCATTCTTTATTATTAATTTTCTTGTTTTTCAGGCGTTCAAACCACCCGTTACCTTTTTGCAAAAGTAAGAAAGAATATGAGAACTGTCCATTCTGAATGGATAGATTTGTTTGTTCGCAATGAAAACAATATCTTAGCACTTCATTACATATATTAATTACGCTTATGCAAGACATAACAAACGGACGTTGCGGCTGGTGCGGAACCGACGAGCTGTATGTGAAATACCACGATGAAGAGTGGGGAAAAACGGTAACAGACGACAAGACACTATTCGAGTTTCTTGTATTGGAAAGTGCTCAGGCGGGACTGAGCTGGATAACCATCCTCAAAAAGCGGGAAGGCTACCGCAAAGCCTTTTGCAATTTCGATGCTACGCAAGTGGCGCAAATGACCGACGAAGACGTGGAACGGCTGATGCACTTTGACGGCATCGTGAAAAACCGTCTGAAAATCAAATCGACCATCACCAATGCAAGGCAGTTTCTTGCCATACAGAAAGAATTCGGCAGCTTTTATAACTACACGTTATCCTTCTTCCCCGACCAGACACCGATTATCAACCACTTCCAGTCATTGAGTGAGATTCCGGTATCATCTCCCGAATCAGATGCCATGAGCAAAGACATGAAAAAACGGGGATTCAAGTTCTTCGGCTCTACCATTTGCTATGCCCATCTGCAAGCTTCGGGGTTTATCAACGACCATCTGACGGATTGCATTTGCCGGAAAGGGTAAGATAAGGCATCCCCTCTTCATCAAACCGGACCGGAATCCAAAGATATTCCGAATACATCAGGCTCTTGGGCCGCCAAATATCGGCCATGAAAAGGTAGCGGTTACCGGGAAGCTGCAATACGTAAGTGCTTTGACCGCCGAAAGTCCTATCACTTCCCTCACCCCGACAAGGGTTGGGATGCTGTGTCCACGGTCCCCAGATGGAAGGAGCCGAGAACAGACGCGCTGCATTGGGTGCCCAACCGGTACAGCCGGAGGTTATCATCCAATAAGTGCCGTCTTTCTTGAAGATGGCCGGCGCCTCGTTGTGTCCGGCAGGGAAGATGCGGATGTAGCGTCCCGAATGGGAAAGGTAGTCCTCCGTCAGTTCGGCTATCTGCAAAGTCAGATTGTCCTCCGAAGAATAGATATGATAGGCCTTGCCGTCATCGTCTGTAAACAGAGTCATGTCACGTGACATCTGCCCGCCTTGCCGGTCGCGTTTCACAAACATCCCCTTCTCTATGGCCTCATGCCATACCGGTGTCCACCATTTCCGATATTTTTCATCCTCCCAAGTGGCGTTCTGTTCCTCTTCCGTCATATTTATGGGCCATCTGCCCGGACAGACACGACCGGAAGAGACGAAACGGTAAGGCCCTTCGGGACGGTCACTGACGGCAACTGCAGCACGCGCAGGTCCATATCCCCTACCTTTCAGTTCCAGATGGAACCATAAGACAAACTTACCCGTTTTTCCGTTGTATATCACTTTAGGACGCTCCATTATACATCCACGTTCTATGTCCGAACCCTCTTCCTCGGACACAGCCAGAGCTACCCCTTCGTACTTCCAGTTTGCCAAATCGTCGGATGAATAGCAGGTTATCCCGACTTGTGTGGAAAAGCCTTTTGCCGGGCGGTGTTCGCCAAACCAGTAATATTTACCATTGTAAGGCAATATGCCACCTCCGTGGGCATTGATGTAATTTCCATCCATATCCTTCCAACTCTCTCGCCGGAGATAACGGTATCTCTCGCAAGCGGCCAACAGAAAGGCGCCTACCCCGAAATTTGCCGTAGAACCTACACTCAGCACCTGGTCGGGAATGGCACTTCCACCGATGGGCTGCACATATCCTACACTGCCATCGGGTTGTAAGGCTACGGTGGACAGGTACTTCCAAGCCTTGTCTACCACCGGTTGATAAACTACACCGTCGAGCAGGCCGTTATTGATACCCCATTGCAATCCATAAGCGAAGAAAGCCGTACCGCTTGTTTCCGGTCCCGGAGCAAAATCATGCTGGAGCAGGCTACGGGTCCAGTATCCATCGGGATGCTGGCATTTGGCCAAAGCTCCCGCCATCGCAAGATACCTGTCGATATAAAGCTGGCGATGTTTGTCGGTTTCCGGCAAATCCTGCAACACCTTGGCAAAAGCGGCAAGTACCCAGCCGTCACCACGCGCCCAAAAGTCCTTCTTGCCGCCGAGGATGGAATGCCTGGGATAGACAAAGCTGCCGTCACGGTAGTACAACCCTGCTTCCGGGTCGTACATCACACTGTCTGCATACGAAAAGTATTCGTACAACTTTTCCAGATAAAGAGGATTTTTCGTGATTCTATACAGTTTGGTCATCACGGGCATCACCATATAAAGCCCGTCAGCCCACCACCAGTAGTCATTTTTATCAGTCCCCATCTGATACTCCAACACTTCACGGGCACGGGCTATCCTCCGGTCATCACCCCGGATGCCATACAAATCGGCATAGGTCTGGAAACAACATTGCCAATCGCCGAAGAGCACATACTGCGGAGTCTCGCCATAACCGTATCTCCACTCCGCCTTATTGTCCGAAGCGGCTCCTTTCCAATGGTTGTATTCCGCCCAATCGGTGGAATATTTCAGATAAGCGGTGTTACCGGTCAATTCATAGACCTCCATATTGCCCGTGTGATAGGCAGCATTGTCCCAAAAAGAACGTACTTGCGGAGAGTTGTTTTCCTGCCAGTGACGGTTCACTTTGTGAATGATGCGCAGCAAGTTTTCAGCAGACTCCGTAACTCGACCGAAAAGCTGCAACGGAGTGCTCAGGATAAAAAGTAAAACAAAAAGAAATTTAACTGTCTTCATACAAAAAAGGACTATTATACAAGTTTATTCAATGGCTGTTCCCGTCAATCGGATATATCTTATCGTTTTATCTTGAAGTAAGTGAGCCAGTTTATATGCCTTTTCCATTTCCTCTGAAGAAAGTTCCGTCATTCCCACATTTTCCAACCACTCAAACAGCAAGCCATAAAAGTAAGAATTGACCGGAGTATCAAAGGCCAGTTTCAGCTCGTCCTGAACATCCTTCAAATAAAAGACAGGTACGAAATAGAAATAGTCATTGATGGAAGAAAAGAAGAGATTATACTTAAAGAATGAACTTCCCATTATCTTTTCAGTCAAGCACGATACACCGTCCTGGTCTGTCACAAAATAAGCAAAACCATTATTCGGGTTACAAAGGCCATGCTTTCCCGGCACTGTGATGACGTCACCCGCTCCCTCCGGCTTTATACTCAGATGTACGGAAGCTTCCGGAACAAGCTCCGCACAAAGGAAACCGCCCAGACGTCTGCCGATGGCATCTAATACAGGAGTAATGGCATCGCTTACAAATTCTTCCACCGGTATCTGGCTTCCCTTCCATTCTATCGATGATAAAGAAGGATTCAAAAAGCCAAAATCCAATGATTGCCTGCCGAACTCAAAAAGAAACTTCTTTCCTACCAGCATTGAGGAAGTAATAGAATAGGTCAAATCCAAATTCAATATACCCTCTTTATAAACTCCTTTCACAACGAGTTCATGTTCAGGCTGCTTGGACATCCCTTCCAATACAACCTCCTCCGGTGAAGCGGATGCCTCAACCTCTAAAGTAACATTATCGAATACCGGCGACGTACTCACTGTAGCCAAATTCGGCCAAAGTGGAGGCAGCGCCAACAGTATTTTATAATCTCCCTCCATCTCATCTTTAGAATGATTGTCCAAAGATTCCATTGTCAAGGAGGCATTCCCCAAAGCAGGCATATCTTCACCATTAAAGGTCATTTTTACTTGTTGCGGAGTATAAACTCCACAAATATCTTGAATATCAATTGAGGTAGGAGTTTCGGCGTCATTACTACAAGCGTCAAGAATACCCATACAAAATATACTGCATGCAATAAAAATAAAATGATTCAGTTTTTTCATGGTCATTAAAATTAAAAAGGAAAAGAGCCCACCCTTTCCGGCCAAAGAGTGGGCTCCCTACAATAGTACCTATTGAAAACGAGTGATTTATTATAAGAATTATTTATTCCGTGATATCCTCATCAGCTACTGCATCTTCCCAGTTATCCCACATCTGGATATTGGCATCATAACCGTCATAACCATAATTCTGTGCCAATTGGGCCTTGTTATTGGCGGTAATGGCATCGTTAGGAATTGGCCAGTATACATTACGCTTATCCAAAGTGAAATACAATGTGTTAGGACCGGACGTAATACCGTCAGGATTCTGATTGTAAACAGAATAACGTGTCAAACGCTGATACCAGTAACTACCACCGGTTGCATCGGTACCCGACTGCTTATCCCAATTATCCTTACTGTACGTGTTCCCCCATTCATCGGGTTTCCCACTCAGTGCAAGACAATACGAAATACGCTTCAGCTCCATAGCACGCCATTCTTCAAGATACAATTCGCGAGCACGTTCATTGGCTATATCACCAATATTTACAGAAGTGTAAAATTGTGAACACTTGGCACGTCTACGCACTTCGTTTACATCCGACGTAGCATCTTTACCTTGATATAATTTAGCCTCTGCACGCAGCAGGTAAGTTTCTGCCAAACGGTAGAGATACCAGTTTGCATTACTTCCGGTAGTGGCACCATTAAATTGATTAGCTCCCTGATTGGCTTCAGCTGTTGCGTCATCCAAGAAGATCTTGTAATGCGGGAAATCAAACCAGTCACGAATCAAGTTTGTACAGAGTATTTTACCCTGGTCATCATAGAGCTGTAAGTTCTTACCATAATATTCAGACTCAGGATTATTGTATTTCAGGTCTTCCATACGTACCCAGTTGCCCACTTCATGGTTGTGGCGCAAGTCTTGTGTATCTTCTACACCATTCACCACCCACATTCCATGTTGCTGGAAATCGGTAGCACCGCTGACAGTAGCAATACCACGGCCAAAAGCACGTAAAAAGTCAAGACTCTTGTCATAATTCGCATGATTGCGTGCATAATTCACAGCCCCTGCCTTTCCGTCCGGAGCCAACAGATATCCATTATCACTCCACATCGGACCAAAGATACGCATAGTCAAAAAGTCTGTATGAGAATCTGCCGTATTGTTGGGCATACCCATTATCACCTCTTTATTAGCTGCAATCAGTTTGTTTTCAGGACGGTGTAAATCCCAAATCACATTGTCTGTGATTTTCCAAGTTTCCGGTTCCCCACCATCATTAAAAGTGCCGAAAGTCTCTTGCATTAAAGAATAACCCGACTGATTGATGAGGATATCAGCTTGGGCTTCAGCTTCAGCAAAACGTCCGGTAGCCAAATAACATTTAATAAGCAACTGACGGCAAGCTCCCTTATTCACCATACCAATATATTCGGTCTGAGCTTGTTCGGGTACCCATTCTACCGCTTTCTCCATATCCTGAGTAATCATTTCCAGAATAGCTTCCTTCTTGGTGGATTTATAGTTACGTTTTGGACCTTCCAGAATCTTCGTCACCAAAGGTACATCTCCAAATTGAAATACGAGGGCCAGATAACGATAGGCACGGTGAAAATAAGCACGACCTTTATACTCGTTTTTCTTCTCTTCACCCAACCCTTCTACTGCATCAATGTAGCTCAAAATTGTATTGGCATATTTGATACCGGAATAATGCTGGTCCCAGAAATATTTAATTTGGTTGTCGTCACCATTGGCTATGCCACTTGTCGGTGTCAACCGGGTAGCCCAGGTTCCATAGGCTCCACCCACATTATCCGTCTTACCGTAAATGGCTACATCCGAGAACAGATATTCAGTACCAATAGGTACACGTATATTATTGGCCTCATAGTTGGTCCAGTACAAACGCAGATGGCGGTCGCACATGGCAAGTACGGACTTCAAACCGGATTCTGTTGTAAATGTTGTTTCCGGTTCATAGAAAGACAAGGGGTCAGGTTTCAAGAAATCATCTGTACAGCTTGACAGAAATGCTGCTCCCATAAGAATCAGAAAACCTTTAGAAAGCTTATTTTTGATATTATTTTTCATTGTTTCTAGTTTTTAGAAGGTTAAATTTAATCCGAATGTATAGGTACGGGTAGCCAAACCACCGGTTTCAGGGTCGGCATATTCCCAATCGGCAGCCCAAGTGGCTACATTACGTACGGTAGTATAAAGCTTTACACGGTCAATCTGCCATTTCTTCGTCAGTTTTTGAGGCAACGTATAAGCCAAAGAAATATTATCCAGACGAATGAAATTACGGTTATGGAGACGTTGTGCACCGGTCGCACCATCGGGGCCCTGCGCCTCAAGGCGTGCATAGGTATTGCTCGGGTTTTCAGGCGTCCAATAATCCTTCTTGAAAGTATTGAAGCCATATGTCATCAAAGAACCTCCATTATCATTGTTAAGATAGTAACCTTCAAGGCTCTTATGCCCCATATAAGAATAAAGGTTGAAAGAGAAATCTATATTCTTCAGAATAGTGAATTCATTACGCAAAGACCAACGGACAGGAGCATTCGTAGTACCCAAGAACTGCTTGTCGTTATCATTGTAAACCGGAGTGCGGCTACCGTCAGCATTGATTTTATCATCAGCTGTGTAATAGTTCTCGACCTTCGGATCACCCGGTTTCTGACCTACCTTGGCAGCTTCTTCCACTTCATCCGTCTGCCAGATACCCGTTACCTTATAATCCCATATCTCACCGATAGGCTTGCCGATAAACCATTTGTTACTGGTATCATCCTGCTCTTTACGACCGACCACATTACCATTCTCATCCAACACATCCTCATACTCATAATAGAGATGCTTGATTTGATTCTTATTATAAGCAAAGCCAAAAGTGGTACGCCATTCAAAGTCACTGTTACTGATATTGACAGTGTTCAGAGAGAATTCAAAACCATTGTTCTGCACTTCACCCAAGTTGGTGGTTATCTCACCGAATCCGCAGAAACCAGGAAGACGCTGGCTCATAATCATGTCATTGGTCTTCATAAAGTAGGCTTCCAAACTACCACTGATGCGATCGTTCAAGAAACCGAAATCAAGTCCGAAGTTCCAGGAGGAAGTCTTTTCCCATTGCAGGTTGGCATTGGACAAACGGTCTACACTGAGGTATTTCATATCTACATAGTCTGAACCGGTAAAGTATCCCATGGTACCTCCGGTACCCGAAGCCAAATTTGCCAAAGCAAGATAAGGGTCTTTCAACTGGCGGTTACCATTCTTACCCCAAGATACGCGCAACTTACCGGTACTCATAGGTTCCCATTTGAAGAACTTTTCATTAGCAAATGACCACGCTACAGAAAGTGACGGGAAAGTAGCCCACGGATTGTTGGCACCAAAAGCACAATAACCATCGCGGCGAACAGTACCGGTGAACATATAGCGGTCATCGTACGAGTAGAACAAACGTCCCAGATAAGCGGCAGCCGTTTCATGCGTATCGTTTGTCTTGAAATTACTGTTGTCCTTGGTTCCGTTTTGGGTATTATGGAAACCCAGTGCATCCGAAGGCAGGATATTGCGGGCTTCTATCTTGTCATTCCAGTAACGACGTTCTTCGGCCTCTTGTACCAATGTCAATATCACATGGTGCTTTTCGGCAAAAGTATGATCCCAGGTAATCGTGTTATTCAAGGAATAATCAAAACGCTTGCTGCTTTCACGGTCTACACCGCGGCTTGTAGGACTGCTGTCCGGCAATTCGGCCGACATAAAGTAGTAATTGTGGAAAAACTCATATCGCGGAGCTATATTAAAGTCATAAGTAATGTTAAACGGTAACTTTACTTTAGCATTGAATATAGTATTCAATACCGTATAGCCTTTATCCAAATCAAGGTACTGGCGGTCGAATTCATAATTATAGCCGCGCTTCACCGTGCTGCCCATCGGATACTGTGCCAAACTGCCATCTTCATTAGTATAGTCAGAATACGGACTGTTGCGCAGCATATTGGCATCCCAGTAATTGGTTCCCAGACTGACGGCAATATCACCGTCCGTACGGTCCTGGAAATTCACATTGGCACCGATTTCCAACCAGTCAGTCACTTTACCAGACACCTTCAGGTTGGCACGCATGGCACTATAATCATTACCCTTAACAGCACCTTCATTCTTCTGATAACCGAAAGACATGTAGTAGCTCATACGTTCACTGGCACCGGATACACTGGCATTGTAGTCCTGATTGATACCGGTACGGAAAGTCTGGTCATACCAGTCGTGAGTTTTTCCAGTCAAGAAGTTTCGCAGCACAGCATCCTCCAAGCCCAAGCGCTTGGCATAAATACTTAATGCCGATTCTCCTGACTCATTCTTGCTATATGCCATCCACTGCTCCTGCGTAACTCCATATCGCCCCAAATTGTCCGGATGATCGTAATAACCCGGATTAGTCTGGCCAGTCTGGTAAGCTTCGTACTTGCCGGTTGCCGGATTCACGCCGTATGTACCGACTTTATACCAATCCTCGCGGTATTGCATATACTCAGAAGCGTTGAATACATCACGGTAAGCGCTCTTAGTATTGATACCAAGTGTTGCACTGACATTAATTGTCGGCTTGCCCATCTTACCCTTCTTGGTAGTCACTACAATAACACCATTGGCACCCTTCGCACCATAGATAGCAGCAGCCGAAGCATCTTTCAACACGTCTATCTGACCGATATCCTCCGGATTGATTTCTGAAAGCTCGCCATAGAATTGCATACCGTCAAGGATAATCAACGGTGTATTGTGCGTATCATTGGCAGGATTATTCTTATCAGTCACATAAACAGAACGCTGTCCACGTACCATCATCGTACCGCCTCCCTTTGCATCGGCATTGTAACCGATATTTAGTCCTGGAGTACCGCGTAATACATCCTGTACAGTCTTGGGAGCTTCATTGGCAAGCTTGTCGGGACGAATCTGCACAACAGACCCCGTAAGGTCTTTCTTACGCATTGTTCCGTAACCCACTACCACCACTTCTTCCAGCATCTCACTGTCATCTTTTAAGATTACATTCAGTGGCTTGCCTGCGACGGCCTTTACTTCTACCGTTTTATAACCGATAAAAGAGATTTCCAATGTCGCATCCGGATTCACTTTGATACTGAAATTACCGTCAATATCGGTAATAGTACCATTACTGGGATTGCCTTTTTCACGGATATTGGCACCGATAACCGGTTCACCCGTGGAATCTTTCACTACACCCGAAACGGATTGTTTCTGTTGTTGGACCATCTGCACAGCAGGGACATTTTCTTCAGCAAATGCTGCCAAAGGATGTGCTGCAATGAAACCGGTGCAGATCAATAAGGCTGTAAGTGCCTTGCGATTTCTTTTGAACGAATTAAGATTCATCGTTTTCTTTGTTATTAGATAAGTAAGGTAATTGATAATTTCTCTCTTTCCATTTCCTACATATATAGAATAAAGGTTAACTTTTCGTCTCCCATTTCTCTAAACGAAGGTTAATTCTATGTTTTCATATGCATTAAAGATTTAATAGTTGTTTTCTCTTTTCAATGCAAACTTAAAAAATATTATAATATGGAGGAGAATAAAAACTAGGCAAGAAGGATAGAAAATCGTTCACAGAAAGGAATAAGTGTATATTTGACCATTTATTTACCTTTTAGTGACGAATTTTTAGTGGTAGAATGCAGAATTTCTACTCGCCTCTGCAAGAACATCATTCAAAGAAATGTGCTATTTTTGTGCAGACAAAATAAACCGCACCATGAAACACACCGGCATTATCTCTGCAATTTATTTTTTAGTCCTGCTGGCCATAACAGCCAATACATCAGCACAACCCTACCGCATCTCGCATTTGGGGGTAGACGACGGACTTTCCAATAATTATGTAGTCAGCCTGGCACAAGACCGGAAGGGCTATATCTGGATAGCTACAGAATCAGGACTGAACCGTTTTGACGGGCAGCAATTCATTGTTTACAATAAAAACAACTCTGGACTGAGCAGCAATGAGCTGAATGCAGTGCTTGCCGATTCTAAAAATGACAGGATATGGATAGGCACACAACGCGATGGCCTATGCTGTTTTGACTATGCTACAGAGAATATCTCTTGCCTGAAGGTTGGAGAAAGCCCACTTGCCAGCAACGACATTCCTTATCTGGCACAAGCATCGGACGGTGGAATCTGGATTACCCACTACCATCTGGGCATCCAGCACTATGACAGCCAGAAAAATGTATTTACCAATTACAATATAAATACTGTAAAGGGACTGCCGGGAAGATATTGGACTGCCAAAGACGATGCCCAAGGAAATCTTTATGTAGGACATGTACTCAACGGACTCAGTATCATCGACCTCAAGAAGATGACTGCCCGCAACTATCGGCACGACCCACACAATCCTAACAGTATTCCTGGTGATGAAGTTTATTCCATCTGTATCGACCACAACAAAAATATATGGGTAGGAACCAACAAAGGAGCGGCCCTCTTTCATCCGGATACCCAACAGTTCACCGTATTCAAGCATAAAAAAGAAGATGAATACTCCCTGCTCCCCGGAACAGTGATGGACATCAAGCAGATGAAAAACGGCGACCTTTGGTTTGGCACCAGCATGGGAGGCATCAGCATACTGAATATGCAAAGCAACACTTTCACGGATGCCCGCAATATCCGCTTCCGAAATATCACCGCCACAAATGACGAATACGGACTGACCGGCCCCTATGTGCGACGCATGCTACAAGACTCTTTCGGTAACATCTGGATAGGCAATTACCGTGACGGACTGGACTTCATCAGCTATGAACCAAACATTTTCAGTACCCTGCGCTATACAACGGAAAAACAAGGGAGAACCCGCTACAAACAAGTGTGGAGCCTCTGTATGGACCACAACAGACAGTTGTGGATGGGCGGAGAAAGCGAGCTGGCACTTTATAGGAAAGGAGAAAAAGTACAAGTAATACCATTGCCTACTTCCACTTCCCATCCACATGCACACATCAGAGCTATTCATGAGGACAATAAAAACAGAATCTGGATAGGAACCTGGGAAGCAGGGCTATTCTATTATGAACCGGAAAAAAGAAAATTCACCCAAATTCACGAAAACAACTCACAGCCTTCGGATGTGCGGTGCTTTTATGAAGAACCGGATGGAAAGTTATGGATAGGCAGCCGAAATGGAATCTACTCCTTTTCCAATGAAAAGCTGGTCTGTGAACAACGTATAAACGAACAGTTAGAGGACCTTATCATACACGGTATTCATCGTGACTCACAAGGCAAATTGTGGGTAGGGACTTTCGGCAAAGGAATCTTCATTTTCAGTCCGCAAGGAAAACTCCTGAAAAACCAACAGAAAGACAACGGGTTCCCCTCTAACGCCGTAAATTCTTTGACAGCCGATTCGCAAGGACGTATATGGGTAGCCACGCGCGAAGGTGCCATCCTCTTTCAGGATACCCGCACACCCGACGATTATCTTACTTTCGGTAATCCCGAAGGCTTGGAAAACACGCAAGTCCGTGCTGTCTGTGAAGACCGGGACGGTAATATTTGGGTCAGTACCAACGCCGGCATCTCCCGACTGAATGAAAGCCGGAAAGTGTTCTATAATTATGACTATCGTGACGGCATTCCCTTAGGCGACTTTATGGACGGGGCCTCCATATTGGACAGTGACGGTACACTGTATTTCGGCTCACAAAATGGTACATGCTATTTTGACCCTTCATCACTTTTCGCCGCACAAATCATAGCGCCCGTCACCATCACCCGTTTCTTTGTATACAGCAAACAGACGGAAAGCAAAGATGTAGAAACACCGCTACCTCTGGCTTCCGGCAGAATTACATTGCCATACAATGAAAACACCTTCAAAGTTTCGTTCAATGTACTGGACTATACACAAAACTCGCAAGTGGAATTTGCCTATATGATGGAAGGGCTGGAAGATGTATGGTATAACACCCAAGGAGAAAAACAAGTAACTTTCCGGAATATCCCTCCGGGAAAATATATTTTTAAAGTGAGAACCCGGTTCCGCAACCAAGAATGGGAAGAGAAAATTGCCACACTTCCCATTATCATCCGTCCTCCCTTCTGGTTGGCGTGGTATGCCAAATTACTCTATTTCTTTATAGCAGCTACCCTTGTATATATTCTTATCAGTTTCTATAAACGGAAACTGGACCTGGAAAGCAGCCTTAAAGTAGAGCGCAAAAACAGTCAGAACAAGCAGGAACTGAACGACGAACGCCTGCGCTTCTACACCAACATCACCCACGAGTTACGCACTCCGCTCACCCTGATTCTGGGGCCTCTGGAGGACCTGCTCAGCGACAACAGCCTCTCCCCAAAGCATGCCAATAAAATCAGTATCATCCATGATAGTGCTGCCCGTCTGTTGAATCTGATTAATGGTATATTGGAATTCCGAAAAACAGAAACGCAAAACCGAAAACTCTCCGTAGCAAGAGGTGACCTTTCAGAACTGGTACAAGAAATAGGATTACGGTATAAAGAGCTGAACCGTAATCCCAAAGTCAATTTCCACGTCCGCATCAATACAGAAGAGACACAGCTCTTTTACGACGCAGACATGTTGACTACAATCTTGAGCAACCTCCTTTCCAATGCGGCCAAATACACCTCGGAAGGCAACATCACTCTCAGCTTAAATTCTATAGAAGAAAACAGCGTGAGATATACAGAAATAAGTGTCAGCGACACCGGACACGGAATCTCCCCAGAAGCATTGCCACATATTTTTGAACGTTACTATCAAGCCAACAGCAAATACCAAGCCTCCGGTTCCGGTATCGGACTGGCTTTGGTGAAAGGATTGGCCGACCTGCACGAAGCTACTCTCGACGTCAGCAGCCAGCTGGAAGTCGGCACCACTTTCAGGCTACGTTTGTTAACAGACAATATTTATCCCAATGCCCTGCATACCGACATTCATCCGTCAAATGGGCAAAACGAATCTGAAGCCAAAGACAATCTGTCGGAAGAAAGCTTCAATATGGAAGAACAAATTGAAGAGAGCCGTCCGTTACTGCTTGTAGTAGAAGATAATCAGGATATACGCGAATACATACGCCAGTCTCTCGGCGATGATTTTGACATACTGACGGCTGAAGACGGCAGCAGAGGCTGGACGTTGGCCCAAGAACGGATTCCCAACATTATAGTCAGTGATATCATGATGCCGGTGATGGACGGTATACAGCTTTGCCGGTTAGTCAAGGATGACATCCGGACCAGCCATATTCCTGTTATACTGCTGACAGCCAAAGACTCCCTGCACGACAAGGAGGAAGGCTATACCGCAGGCGCAGACTCCTACCTGACCAAGCCGTTCAGTGCCAAACTGCTCCATAGCCGCATCAATAATCTGCTGGAAGCACGCAAGAAGCTGGCCGCCGGCCTGGCGGTTGCCACCCCTCATTCGGAGCCTGCCGACGAAACCGCCGATTCAATGAATCCGCTGGACAATGAATTCGTGCAACGCATCACGCAAATCATTGAAGACAATCTGGAAATGGAAAAAATGGATATTGCTTTCATTGCCGACCAAATGTGCATGAGCCATTCCACCCTCTACCGGAAAATCAAAGGAGTGGCAGATATGTCGGCAAATGAGTTCATCCGCAAGGTGAAAATGAAGAACGGGGTAAAACTACTGCTCTCCGGAAAATACTCCATATCAGAGATTTCCTACATGACGGGGTTCAGCAGTGTAGCCTACTTCAGGCAATGCTTCAAGAATGAATTCGGAATGACGCCGTCGGAATACGTGAAGCAGAAATGATAAAATCGTCAATGAGGGTGTCAAAACTCTCCCTCTAACAGAAATCACCCCTGCTACAAATGCTTGCAACAAGGGTGATTTCTATATTATATTGGAGCATTTTAACTTTACCTTTATACTCAAAGAGGCTTAAACATCATTCCACTCCTACCTCATTTTTCACCGGCATCATGATAAACGTAAATTCATAGTCGGCATAAGGAACCTGATATTCCGGACGGGCTATACGTCCCCAACTGTCTTCGCAACCCAGACCGGCTTGCACCTTGTCGATACAGAGATTAGTCAAATCAGCTTCATCCACCTCTTGCGAGTGTCCTTGCTCTTTGCTCCAGCCTTCATCTAAAGACTCGATGGTATAGTGCAAGGCAGATGCGGAGAAGGGAGCGGCTGCCACAATCTTGATGCCATTACCAGACTGATCCAACATCTTCCACCAACGAATATCGGTCTTTGTTCCATTTTCCTGCGGACGGATGTAGGGATAGAACTGCTCAGCCACACTTTGGCGATAAATGCCTAAGTCGGCGCAATGATTACGGTCAATATAGTTTTCAACCGGACCGCGTCCATAGTATTCAACGGTTTCAAAGCTGCGCGGCATAGGCATCTGCAGACCGAAACGGAACATGTTCGATACTTTGGCATTCTTGTCGGCAGTCAGCTTCTGGGTCACCTTGACGGCACCGGCATTGTTGATGACATAAACAAGGTTCAGCTTAGCTGAAACACCCGGCATGTCGTAAGCAGATTCTACAATCACCTGATTGTTCTCCGTGCGCTGTTTGAAAGAGGTCAGTTTGATTTCCGGATTCTTCCAAGCGATATATTTGCGTTGCAGATTGGCACCGTAGTCGTTGTCAACAGGCGCACGCCAGAAGTTTGGTTTTAAAGCCTCGCCGTCTTTAATCATATCCCGGCCATTCACTTCGTACTTAGTCAGATAACCGTTGTGCTTGTTGATTTCTACACGGAAAGCATCACCGGAGACGATGAGGTAGTTCCAATCGTTATCCTGTACTTGGGGAGCCGTCATCTCGATATTGCTCTGTTCGCAGTTCTTCAATTCCATGGAAGGAGCTTGGTAAGGATTGAGCGTCAACTGGTCTTTTGCCACTACATGTCCGGCGGAAAGCAATCCTTCACGGTTCTTCAGCTTATAGGAAACATTCAGCAACCACTCGGTGCATTGGCAAGTCTTGCCCAAGTCCAACTTGATTTTGGCTGTCTGTTGGGGAGCTACATTCAGATTATCCACACGACCGGTCCGTATCACCTTACCGCCTTTCAGTACCTCCCACTCCATATAATAGGCAGAAAGATCACGGAAGAAGTATTCATTGAACACATTGATTTCGCCGTTCTTCAAGTCGGCCGGAGTAGTCCAGATGTCCTGATAGATACGGCCTACCTCATACATGTGGGGATTGGGCACACGGTCGGGGCTGATAAGACCGTTATCGCAGAAGTTACCGTCGCTGGCATCAAAACGGTTAAAGTCACCGCCGTAGGCATAAATCATCTTACCGTTTTTTCCTGTCCAACGTACAGACTGATCAACAAAATCCCAAATAAAGCCACCTTGGAATTTGGAATATTTACGCACCAAATCCCAATATTCTTTAAAACCTCCTTGCGAGTTTCCCATCGCATGAGCATATTCGCACTGAATCAGGGGCTTTGTCATAGAATCATCCTCACTGTATTTCTTACATCCGTCATAGCCATAATACATCGGGCAATAGATGTCTGTCTTGCCTGTTTTACCGGCTTGTTCATATTGTACGGCACGGCTCGGGTCTTCAGCCTTTATCCAATCGTAGGCAGCTTCGAAATTAGCGCCATAGCCGGCTTCGTTGCCCAAAGACCAGAAAATGATGCTGGGATGATTGAAGCTACGCTGCACATTGCGCTGGTTACGCTCCATATGTGCTTTCCTATAGTCCTCACGTTTGGCAAGTGTCTCTTCCCCATAACCCATTCCGTGGGATTCGATATTGGCTTCGGCCACTACGTAAATACCATATTGGTCGCAGAGGTCGTACCAGAGATTATTGTCGGGATAGTGGCAGGTGCGCACGGCATTCAGGTTGAACTGCTTCATCACCTGAATATCCTGAATCATGCGTTCGCGAGAAATGACGTAACCACCGTCCGGATCCATCTCGTGGCGGTTGGCTCCCTTGAAGAGAACGGGCTGGCCGTTGACAAGTATCTGACTTCCTTTCAGCTCTATCTTTCGGAAGCCCACCTTTACGGGAATCACTTCACTGCTGCCTTGCAAAGTGGCACGCAGGGTATACAAGTAGGGCGTTTCTGCCGTCCACTTATGAGGATTCTCCACATTTATCAAGGCAGTAGCGTTACCTTTGGCGACAGCTGTAGCCACCTGTTTTCCGGCAGCGTCCAGCAGTTCAAGACTGATATTGCCGCCACCCTTCACATCAAGCTGTACTTTCAGGGAACCGTTCTTATAAGCAGTATCCAAATCGGGAGTGACACGGATGTCCTGAATGCGCTTTTTGTCACGGGCATACAAGTAGCAATCGCGCCCTACACCGCTATAACGGAAGAAGTCCTGGTCTTCCAGATACGTCCCGTCACACCAGCGGAATACCTGAAAGGCTATCAGATTCTTTTGTCCCGGCTTCAAGTAGGGTGTCAGGTTGAATTCAGCCTCCAGTTTGCTGTCCTCACTATAACCTACGTACTTGCCGTTTACCCACAAATACATATTGGAAGTCACGGAACCGAAATGAGCCATGATGTCCTTACTCTTCCAGTCGGCAGGTATTACAATCTCACGACGGTAGGAACCTACATTGTTATTCTCCGTTGGCACCTGCGGTGGATTGTTCTTGAACTGATTGCGCCAGGCATATCCGGTATTCACGTAGATAGGGTCGCCGAAACCGTTCAGTTCCCACATACCGGGAACGGCCATATCGCTCCATCCCTTGTCGTTGAACCCCACTTTCCAGAAATCCGTGGGACGGGCATCGGCATTCTTCACCCAGAAGAATTTCCAGATACCGTTCAGAGTCATGTAATTGGAAGAATGTTCTTTTGCTCCACGAGCCGCAGCATCTGCCGACTCATAGGCAAAATAGTTGGTGTGCATCGGAGCACGGTTCACGGCATTCACTTCAGGGTTTTGCCATTCAGTGAAGGACTGTGCGCTTGCGGCAATGGCAAAAGTCGCAAGCAGTCCGGTAATGAAATGTTTCTTCATGGTAAATAGTTTATAAAAATTAGCAACGGCATACAAGCAGAACCGGTATGCCGTCACAAAGATACGCCTATCCTATAATTAAAAGGAAGAATAATCGTTCAAAAAAGGCTGAATTTAATTCTTTAAATAAGTGTTCATAACTAGTTCACATAATTAAATTAGGTGACTAAATGGGAATTTATTTTGATTGAGTACTTATCCGCAAACGATAGACTCCGAACGAACGGGGCTGAAGCTCCAGGCTCAGAGAACGGGAAGCCACCTCCACCGGACGAATACGTGGAACAATAGCCTCCTGCTCCAGTGTATTCTTGGCTTTCCAGTCATCACTTTGCAAATAGGTGCAGGAACCCGAGACAAGCTGCCGCTTCTTCAATCCGCTGAACTCTATCTGTACCTTCTCCGATCTGCTGCCCGCATTGACAAGCTTCAGAATTACTTCTCCCGTAGGAGCATCCAGCACTGCCGATGCATAAAGGCTGTCCTGCCCCGTCACGGGTTTTCCGTCCATTTGCAGGTTCAGCACATCTGTTCCGGCATTCATACCGTACATCTGCTGTACGTAATAGTTGGGAGTCCGCATCATACGGAGATTGTCGAACCAAATCAAATCGGGATTCCACTGCCAGGCATCCACATGGGCAAACAACGGAGCATAGGTAGCCAGGCGCACCACATCAGCATTACGTTCCAGTCCCGTCATAAAAGCTGCTTCGGACAGTGCCGCCAAGAAATTATTGGCTTTCCCGGTGGGGTGGTCATGCGATGCATATTCACCGGCAAAGACTTTCGGTCCTTTACGGTCATAGTCATCATAGCGGGCAGCATTGGCAAAGAACCAGTCGGGAGCCATATAATAATGCTCGTCCACCAAATCCACCCCGATGCGTTTCATTTCGGGCCAGAGGTAATCGAACTTGTCCCCATCTGCACTCGGACCGGAAGAACCTACAATCTGCATATCGGGATATTCCGCACGGATGGCTTTCGTGAACACTTCCAGACGCTCGGGATAGACTTCCCCCCACTGTTCATTGCCGATGGCAATCATTTTCAGACCGAACGGTTCGGGATGTCCCATATCGGCACGCACCTTTCCCCACTTGGAGGTTGCAGCACCGTTGGCAAACTCGATGAGGTCGAGGGCATCCTGCACGTACGGGCCGAGTTCTCCAAGGGGAACCACTTCGTTGCTTTCGTATTGGCAGGACAGCCCGCAGCTCAGTACCGGCAGAGGCTCTGCACCGAGGTCTTCACTCAGCAGGAAATATTCGTAAAAGCCAAGTCCGTAACTCTGGAAATAATCCGGGAAAGCTTTATGCTTGAATGTATAGTTCCAGCGATTTTCGTTCAAAGGACGGTTCTCTACCGGACCCACGGAATTCTTCCATTGATAACGGGTGGCAAGGCTGTTGCCTTCGATGATACAACCGCCGGGAAAACGGAATACTCCGGGATTGAGGTCATAGAGGGCTTGTACCAAGTCGGCACGCAATCCATTCTCACGCTTCTTCCAAGTGTTCACCGGGAAGAGAGAGATGTGGTCCATATCTACCGTACCCTCCGTCTGCAACACAACACGCAGACGCGAGCGAACATCGGTAAAAGGAGCTTTCAGCACAGCCGTCAGCTTCTGCCATTCACTGCCTTTCACTTCCAGTTCCTTCTTCAGGAGATTCTCTCCGTTGGAATTCACCAGTTCGACGGAAAGCTTCATTGGTTTGGTATCCGGCGTACGGACATAGGCGGAGAAACGGTAATCTTCTCCTTTTTTCAGGCCGATGCCACGATAACCTTCATTATCCAGTCCGGCACGCAAAAGACAGCCGTCATTGGTAATGCGCACATAATGCGGATTGCGGTCGAAGCAGGGCCGCTCGTCCTGTACCGTCACCTCGCCAAAAGGTATCCACCCCACCAGCGGCTGCGGGAACTCAAAAGAGCGGTTCTTTACCAGTTCGGCATACAAACCACCGTCCGCACCGAAATTAATGTCTTCGAAGAAGATTCCATACATGGCAGGATTTATCCGAGCCGTCGGTTTTGATACATCAACAGTCATCACATGCTGTTGCGCCTGCATGCCAAGAACAACGAACAATGTCAATAGAAATAAAAGTCTTTTCATGGTTTTAATCTGTTTATAACGATAGCATAAGCTAAATTATGACGACATACTTACCTATTCTACATCAATCCTATTTACCGGCAACCATACATCCATCTTGCCCTCACCCCGGTGTGCCCATGCATAATAAGGTATCAGGGTCAGCGTCACATCTCTGGTTGCCAACTTTCCGGCAGCATCAAAACCAAGAGCCTGCACTTCTGTGGTAATTTCGTTGATGCCATACAGCAGTTCGGGCTTCTCCGTCACCTGGAATTTCGGATGACGGTTCAGGATGATATTCTGTATATTAAAATCATTATCGGCCCACTCGGCACAATAAACGATAGGACCACGCTCAACGGCCACCCGTCCACGGTCGGCAACCACTTTTTCATTGGCTTTCACCACACGGGGGTGCATGTCGAAATGCACCTCTACCACATCCCCTTTCTTCCACTTCCGGTCTATCCGGAGATAGCCTTTACGAAGTTCACCGGTCACCTCCTCGCCATTCACCAATACACGATAGCCCAACTTCAGGTCGTCGGCATACGAATAAAGGTCACTCGGAAGTACACTGCCGCGCACCCAACCCGGAATACGGATATTCATCGTAAACGGCAGGTTGCCCTGAGCCACCTTCACACGAATATCTCCGTTCCAGGGGTATCCGGTTTCCTGCTCCAGCACCACTTTCTTTTCATTCAACTTCAGCTCGGCACGGTTGGACAAGAAAAGGTTGACGTACACCTGATTGTCTTTCACGGCATACACATATCCCGGCAAAGAAGGAATGAACCGGCTGATGTTGCTAGGACAGCAGGCACAACCAAACCACGGCTGGCGTGTAATCGTATGGTCGGCATTAAAGTGATACTTACCATCGCAAGACAACGGATTGGGATAGAAGAACTTGCCTCCGTCCAATGAAACGCCGGAGATTAATCCGTTGTAAAGCGTACGTTCCAGCACGTCGAAATACTTGGAATCGCCATGCAGCAGAAAGAGGCGGTAATTCATGTAAACATTGCCGATGGCGGCACAGGTCTCATTGTAGGCAGTCAGATTCGGCAATTCATAGTTATCACCGAAAGCTTCGCCCGCATGACGCGCACCGATACCGCCGGTAATATATATCTTCTTGCCGACGATATTCTCCCATATCTTGTCGATAGCCTTGATGTAGGAGCTGTCACCCGTAATGGCAGCCACATCAGCCATACCGGAATACATGTAACCGGCACGTACGGCATGTCCCACTGCCTCTTCCTGCTCCAGTACAGGCTTGTGCGACTGCAAATAGATGTCCTTGCGTGCCGTAGTGCCGCGCGCGTCGAGGAAGAACTTGGCCTGGTCGAGATATTTCTTATCTCCTGTCACGGTATAGAGGCGTACCAATGCCATTTCGGCAATCTGATGTCCGGGAATCACACGCTTCTGTCCGGGGCCTTCACCGATATTCTTGCATACGCAGTCGGCATAACGGATAGCTATATCCAGGAAGTTCCGCTTGCCTGTAGCTTGATAATAAGCCACAGCCCCTTCCACCATGTGACCCAGATTATAGAACTCGTGGCTCAAATTCTCCACCTCCGACCAGCGTTCCGGCCCCGACCAATCGTGCGGATGCTTGGGGTTCATGGTACGTGCGGTGTAAAGATACCCGTCCGGTTCTTGGGCGGCGGCCACTATGACCAATACGCTGTCGATATATTCTTCCAGTTTCTTGTCCGGGTAAGTCTGCAAGGAGTAACTTGCACCTTCAATCGTCTTATAGACATCCGTATCGTCAAAGGAGAAGCCTCCCACCTTATACTCATCACTGGGATGAGTAGCTTTCACAAAGTTTTCATAACGTCCGGTTTCCTCACACTTACTGAAAGCCAACGGGATGGTTACCTCACGGCTTGCCTTCAAGCGTTGTCCCCAGAAACTGTCCGTCACCTTCACTGAAGTGAAAGGAACCGGGTCGATGGGATAACCGGAATGCAAAATCTGTTGCTTTTGTGCCGACACACTGCCGGTCATGGCTGCAACAAATGCCAAAGTCAATAATCGTTTCATATCTTTTAAGTTCTTAAGTTCCCACGCACGGAATTACACGGATCTATCCTTATTTCCCCTTATTCTCATGGATACGTATCACCGTAAACGAATAGGCAGGCAAGGTATAAGGAAACTCCGTACCGCCGATGTCGAAGGCGGAAGTCACGGAACGTGCCTGCTTGTCTTTCGGGTCACCCGTCAGGAGCGTCTTCACTGCCGAGGGATTCTGCAAGTCGATGCCCTTCAGCTTCACTGTAGAGGAAACCTCTACCGGAAGCAGGTTCACCAGCTTTACGATATGGTCACCCGTGACCTCATCCTTTACCACCGAAACGCCGACGCGCTTGCGGACAGCCTCTTGCCCATTACTCAGTGTGACGTGCGAGGTGATGTACTGCGTACCCGCATTCTGTCCATACATCTGCTGTGTGTAGTAGCCCACGGTAGGCTTCACTTCCGTGTTATTGAAATAAATCAAGTCGGGATTCCACTGCGTATGTCCTTCCTTTGCCAGCAACGGGGCGTATGAGGTCATTTCCACCACATCGGCATTACGCTCCACAGAAGTCAGATAGAGGGCTTCTGCCAACGCTGTCTCTATGTTGTTGGGACGTCCGGGCAGGTGGGCGGCATATTCGCCCAGATAGACCTTGGACTTGGTACGGTCATAACGGTCGTAGTAGTCCTGGTTGTGAATCATCCAACCCGGATCCACGTAATAGTGTTCGTCCACCATGGGCACGCCCAGTTCCGTGGCAAGCCGCCAGCCCTCCGCATAGTCCGTGCCTTCGTAGAAGGGACCTACAGTGCCGACAACCGTAATTTCGGGATGCTTCTCCCTGACAGCCTTGTATATCATGGCAAAGCGCTCCTCAAACACTTCGGTAATCATATCCTCGTTGCCGATGCCGATATACTTCAGATTGAAAGGCTTGGGATGGCCTGCCTCGGCACGCTTCCTGCCCCACACGGTGCGGCGTGCATCGCCGTTGGCATACTCTATCAGGTCGAGCACATCCTGGATATAGGCAGGCATCTCTTCCATCGGGATGCCACCCTGCTGGCCGTAGCGCATCAGTTCCTTGTTGGCCCCCTGCGGACAGTTGTCGGCATAGTGCGAGTGTGTGCCCGAGTTCTGGCACGGCACGCCCGCTGCCAATACCGGCAGAGGTTCGGCACCTATATCTTCGCAGAAGCGGAAGTACTCGAAGTAGCCCAGTCCGCGTGTCTGATGATACCCCCACAGATTGCGCAACGGCTTACGCGCTTCGAGCGGTCCGATAGAGCCTTTCCAGTCATAGATATTATCAATGCCGTCGCCATGAGCCACGCAGCCGCCGGGGAAGCGGACGAAGCGTGGATGCAGGTCGGCAAGCGTCTGCGCCAGGTCGGCACGCAAGCCGTTCTTATGGCCCTTGAATGTATTTTGCGGAAAAAGGGAAATCATATCGAGATGCAGTGTCCCCACCGTCTGCGGCTGGAGCGAGAGGACGGCGGCACGCACGTCGGCATTCGCCGTCAGCACCGTCTGCTGTTTCTTCCACTCTTTGGAGGACACATTGACGGAAGAGCGGGCAATCTCACGGCCCGTCTGGTCGAGCAGGCAAACAACCACCTTGCCTCCCTTGCTGCCCGGTGCCACGCGGGCGAAGAGAGAGAAATCGTACTTCTCCCCTTTCTTCAGGCTGATACCGTCGAAACCGTCGTTCTGCAATGTCACTCCGGGACGCGCCTCCAATACGGCATAATGAGGGTTATTGGGATGAATGGGGTCGGCAGCGGCAATGGTAACGGCAGCCGAAGTATTCCCCTCTTTCACCGCCCAGGCATATGTGCCGTCCCAACCTTGGTGTGAACCGTCCTTAGACGAATACTCGAAGTCGCGGTTCTGTACCAGCTCGGCATACAGTCCTCCATCCGCAGCATAGTTGATGTCTTCGAAGAAAATACCTATCAGATGCTTGCTGATGGGTTTTGCACATTCCGTCTCCACTTCGATAGTCGCCTCCACCGGTTTCAGTCCGGCAAAACGTACGGGGTCTTGCTCGGTACGTTCGGCATGGAGTGCCTGGCGGTACTTCTTATGCTCTGCAAAGGAGATGACACGCTGCACCGTGGCATACGGTACACGCTGCATCCAACCCTGCTGTACGGTACCGTTCAGCAGAACCTCCTTCCGCACGTTAGGATAGACCTCCGCCGGCCGGTATTCGGCAAGGCGAGAACGGTCAAAGTATTTCTGCGCTTTCCATTGCAGCAAGTCGGGAGACTCGACGTATGCAAGGGAGTTTCCGCTTTCCGTCAGTTCCCAGATACAGTGCCAACGGTCGTCGGCACGGGTCTGCATCAAGTGCGGTTTCAGCATCCGCTTCATTTGCCCCCAGGGGCCGAAGTCCGAGTTGACAAAGGAGCTGCCCTCTGCCACGCTGAACCATCGGTTGCCATTGGGACTCCAGGCTAGTTTCAGACCGCCACTGCCGTCGGCATGGGAGTAGGAAAAGAGATAGACTGAATCGGGTTCATTCGCCACTCCATTCGTTATAGCCTGCAAAGGAACGGTCAGTGTCAAGAACAGACACAAGGACAATAATTTCAAGAATCCATTCATGGTATTAAGTCGGTATTAATCATTTACATTTAGTTCGATAGTCACAATCAGCCGTATTCTGAATGCCATTCAGTCGTATAGTGAATAGGGTTCAGTCGTATAGTGAATGCCATTCAGTATACGACTGAATCAGGACAATTATAGACCTCTGATAATCAAAGATTTGCAAAAGGAGTAATCCGTTATGATATATCATTACAAAACAAGGGTTGCTCCATGCCTTCTTTATTCCACGATTACCGCCCCTCCCTGCGGCTGAACCGTGAGTTGCAGAGAGCCGTCAGTCTTTATCTTCTGCAGCTTTAATTGAGGCTGCATCTTCTTGTCATCACTATACAGAGACACCTCTTGTCCTGCCAGCACAGGAAGGTCAAGCTTCAGTTTCAATGGTTCCGCCGTTGCATTGACAGCGGCTATGTACCACGTGTTGCCATGACGACGGGCAAGAACAATATATCTCCCCGGATAGCCGTCAATGAAACGGGTCTCGTCCCAAGTAGTGGGCACTTGTTTCATAAAGTCGAGGCAGATTTGCGGAGCATCCGTCAAGTTATTAGGTGCCAAGGCGAAGTTCTGGATAGGATTTTGGAACAGCACTGCCGTTGCCAGCTGAAAGATGTCCGTGGTGCGGCGAATAGTTCCGCCATCGTTGCTGCGGTTCAAACGCTTGTTCAGGAACACACCGCCAAACTCCATGCATCCCACAGCATTGCGGATGAAAGGGTGCAGCGTGGCATTGAAGGCCTCGTTATCACAGAAATGCTGGCTAAATACCAGATTCTCGGAAGCCAGCACCGCCTCGCTGCCTACGTAATTGGGATACATCCGTTCCCAGCCGCGAGGCAAGGTACAGCCGTGGAAGATAACCATCAGACCGTGGTCGTCGGCATCGCTCAGAATCTCCTCGTACAAACGCAGGGTCTCCTGCTTGTCACCGCCGAAGAAGTCTACTTTGATACCCTTCACACCCAGACTTTGCAACCAGCGCATCTCTTGCTTGCGGGCAATGGAGTTATCCATCCGGTTGACGGGACTCTGCTCTATATCGTTCCAGTAACCACTGGAGCTATACCACAAGAATACCTCCACACCCTTGCTACGGGCATACTTGATAAACTGTTCCATGCGGTCGCGACCGATGTTGTTGTCCCACCAGTTGTCAATCAATACATATTCGTATCCCATGGCGGCTGCCAAGTCAACATAGCGCACCTGGTCGTCGTAGTTGATGCTGCCGTCCTGCCAGAGAATCCAGCTCCATGTGCCACGGCCCGGCTTGTAATCATGGGTGGTGGTATAGCGTGGTTCCACTACATCCCAGGGGACGGTGGTTTCCACAATCGGCTTCAAGGTTTCCCCCACCGTCACAGTACGCCACGGCGTGGAGCCCGGCAGGGAAAAGGCAGGTGACACCGTTCCGTTGCCGTTGTTCTCTTCCGGCATGGGGAAAGCAATGCGATACACGCCGTTATCCCAATCACTCAAACGCGAGCCACAATAACGGCTGTCCACTCCGGTTTCACTGAGCAGTACCCAGCCGTCATCCCCCACCTTGAACAAGCAGGGAAATGTATATCCATGTCCATAACCCGAACGTTCGTTCATCGGGGCATCTGCCTTATATTCTTCTTCGTAACTGGGTTTGGTACGCTTCCACCCTATCATGGCGTCGCTCTGCGGACAAAGGAAAGTGGTGGTCTGCGACGGGAAGCGGAAGCCGGTCCGTTCGCTGTTCACCGTGACGCTTCCTTTTCCCTGCTCCCTCGGCAGGGTGTAACGGAAAGCCACGTCATTGTTGCTGACGCGGAAAGTTATCTGCACATTCTTCCCCTCACCGTTGACGAATGAACAAAGCAATTCGTTTGCCCGGTAATGGATGTGCGAAGCTTTGATTCGGGATTGTTCATAAACCGTATCGAAAGCTGTGACTTTATGTTCCTTCAACTGCAATCCTCTATAGAAATCACCCACATTTGTCTCCATCCCCAAGGGAGAAGATTCCAGCATTTGCTTTCCATTGTAGGTGACGGCGTAAGACACTTCGCCGTTGGCTGACGGGCAGGATACCGTAAGCTGCAATTTTCCATCCGGACCATTGACAGATACACTCTGTGCTGCCAGCGGACCTGAGAGGGCAAACAACCAAACCAGTAATTTCAATCTATTCTTCATGGTATTAAATTATTATGTTATATCATTAAATCAAAAGGTAGGCATCACCGGCCTGATGGTTCCGTCTTCATTGAACTCCATCCGGTCTATGCAGACTTCACGATGAACGCCGGGGCCATCTTTCAAGTACCATTTATTAATACGGTGGTAAACGATTCTCCACTCATCTGTACCGGGAATCTGCAATACAGCGTTGTGTGCCGGACCGTAAATTTCCTTTTCCGGATTCTGAATCAGCACAACGGGTTGCTTGGCAACTTCGATAGGACCGAGCGGCGACTTGGATGTACCGTATGCCACATGGTAATTGGGCGAACCGGTATCGTCTACCGACCACATGAAATAGTAGAGCCCGTTGCGATAAAAGACATAGGCTGCTTCGCGGAAAGCATAGTCCTGCAAGGTGCCTCCCGCCGGTGTCATCACCGTAACGGTATTTTCCTTGATGGACACCATATCGTCGTTCAGCTCGGCACCTGCCATGTAGCCGTTGCCCCAGTAAAGATAGGATTTGCCCGAAACAGGGTCTGTAAACACATCCACATCAATCTGTTGCCCGCCACCGACGGGTGAGGCTGTAACGACAGGGCGTCCCAAATCGGTGAAAGGGCCGGCAGGAGAATCGCTCGTAGCCACTCCAATCTGCTTGCCGCCGCCATTCTTGGGGTTTCCACTGTAATAGAAGAAGTATTTATACTTGCCGTCCACTTTTTTCTCTTCAATGCAAGGCGCCCAAGCATTGCCATCTGCCCAGGGCACTTGCTCCGACTGCAAGTCCAGCATGACGCCTTCATCCTGCCAGGTCTTCAAATCCGTGGAGGAGAATACGGTGAAATACCAGCCTCCCCAACCCGGCTGTCCGTCCGTAGTAGAATAGATGTAATACTTTTGAGTCTGATGGGAATAAAGGATTTCCGGGTCGGCATGGAAACCCGGCAATACGGGATTGTTGGGCAATGCGCCCAGTTCTGTCGGCTTGCCCCATTCATCGGTAATGCGCAACAGCTCATGGCGGGTAATGGGGATAATGGTCCCATGACGGGGATGGAAGTTCATCTTCACCTCGCTGTCTATCACCTTAAAATTCTTCAAGTCAGTGGTTTCCGTAAACTGATAGCTTCCTTTCATATAGACGTCGTACATCAGGATATACTTATCCTGCCCTATCAGTTTGAAAGTGCCCGCACCCTCTACGGCTTCCTTAGTCTGTTGCTTGTAATCGGGCTCTTCCGTCCATGCCCCGGAGGTCAGGGAACGAGTGGTGGCCACCTTTATGCCGTTTCCATGCCCTTCCGTCTTATAGAAAAGGTGGAAAACACCATCCTTATAGACAATGTCTCCATCGATGCACGATTTCCCGTTCTCCGGCAGAAACAATGGCTTGGGCTCTCCCTCCAAATCCGTAAACTCCGCATTGGCATAAGCATAATATATGACATCGGCTCCATCGCCATGCAGCATGGACCAATACACCATGTACTTTCCCGCCTCCGGGTCGTAGATAGTCTGCGGAGCCCATACACGCTTCAAATCCTCCTGACCTGAATAACGTTTCTGTATATTGATAACGGAGTGGGACCAGTTGACCAAGTCGGTAGATTTCAGCAAAACCATGGCACGGTTGGAACTCCATCCATTGGCTGAAACCATATCTGTCACTACCATATAGAAAGTCTTGCCATCCTCGCAACGAAGGATATGCGGGTCGCGGACTCCCCCGGTGGAGCTGATGACTTTCGAGTCGATTACCGGTTCATTATCATTCAATGCCCAGTAGGTATAACCGTCCATGCTTACAGCATAGCGCACAGCCTCTTCATCGCCACTATTCCCAGTGAAATAAGTGAACAAATAAGCTACATAATCTTTTTCGGGAAAGGATTTTTGCCAGGAATATCCCGGAAGTGCAAACAACGACAATAACATTGCCGCCAAAAGCATCCGGAAAGTGTTTTTCATCCGTACAATCATAATCTTTTTATATTAAACCTTTTAACGGGTGTAAAATTAACACTATATACATTATAATACAAAGAAAGTGTATATGTTGTGTAACATATACACTTATTTAATCTCTCCAATCAGTCGGCATTCAAAAAACGCACCATCTCACAAGCTGCCAGCAGAAATGCCCCTACCCCAAAGTTAGCAGTAGAGTTGGCATCAACCACCTGTCCGGGAATGGCTTTCTCGCCAATCGGCTGTACATACCCTATGCGGCCATCGGGCTGCAAGGCTACAGTAGTCAGATAATTCCACGCCTTCATCACTACGGGTTGATAAGCAGCCTTGTCCAGCAAGCCGTTGTTCATCCCCCATAACAGACCATAGGTAAAGAAAGCCGTACCGCTGGTTTCAGGACCGGGAGCATGCTCAGGGTCGAGCATACTGCGTGTCCAGTAGCCTTCCGGCTGCTGGCAGGCAGCCACGGATTTGGCCATCGTCTGGAAGCGGTCTATGTACTCCTGGCGGTATTGGTCTGTTTCGGGCAGGTCTTTCAGTACCTTTGCCAAAGCAGCCAGCACCCAACCGTCGCCACGTGCCCAGAAGTCTTTCTTACCATTCACACTTTTGTGTTTTGGATAAATATATTTGCCGTCGCGATAGTATAGGCCTTCCTCCGAATCGTACATGATACTGTTGGCATAGGTCCAGTATTCATGCAGTTTCTCCAGATATAACGGATTGCCGGTCAGCTTGTACATCTTTGTCATAACGGGCATTACCATGTAAAGTCCGTCCGCCCACCACCAATAATCGTTCTTGTCCGTACTCATCTGGTATTCCATCACTTCGCGCGCACGGGCTATCTTCCCGGAATCCGGCTTCACGGTATACAAATCCGCATAAGTCTGGAAACAAATCTGATAATCACCGAAAAGCACATAATCATCACTCTCCCCATAGCTGTACTTCCACTCTTCCTTGTTGTCACTCTTCGCGCCTTTCCATTCATTATGTTCTGCCCACGCCTCGGAATAGGCATAGCATTCCGGATTACCGGTCAGGAAGAACACCTCCATGTTTCCCGTATGATAGGCGGCATTGTCCCAGAAAGAGCGCCCATGTTGCGGATGGGTCTCCTGCCAATAGTTGTTCACCCGATTGATAATCTCAATCACTTCTTCCGGTTTCGGCTGCTGAGCGGTGCATGAGAACAGTCCCCAGCAAAAAGCCAAACCCAATAAAAATAAGCATGTCGTTTTCATATACTAATACTGTTCTTTTATCTTATCACTTCCAATACATATACCGATTGCGGTGCAAACTCCACAACCCGCTCTCCGTCTCCTTGCTTGGCATGCTGCACAAATAGATGCAGCCGCTTCCTGCTCTTCCACAATTCCGTGTCATGAGACGGTTCCCAGGCACCGACAGTGAAGTCGGTCAAATCGCTGATGCTCCACTTACTGTTTGCCACATCCGTAGCGTGCGCCAAAGAGACTTTGCTCCCCCGTTCTTCATCCCTGAATACATAAAATATCTCCCCGCCATCTACTACGATGCGCGGACGGGCCATCGGAATCATCTTCGTGCCTCCACCTTTCAGGGAAAACGGAGTGGTACGCCCGGAGACCTGGCGGCTGTGCCACATCTGCCCGTCATGCCAGACAATCCGGTATTGCGGGACGTCGCTGTCCGGGTCGCGCCAATAGGAAGCAATGTACGGATTGCCGCCTGCATCGGCACTCATGCTGGTCTGGTTTATCAGTTCCGAATTCTGAGGAATGCGGCAGGCATACTCTGCATTACCCAGACGGATGGGCAAATCATATTTCTTGCCATTTGCCTTATACCATGTTACGCCATTGTCAAAGGAACGGGCGTAGCATAGGTCATGGTTGGTTTCCACATGCCAAGTCTCGCGCCAGACCCACGACAGATGGATGGTTCCAAGCTCATCTACATATAGCTGCCAGTAAGCATTGCGCTTGTTCTCGCCATCAATCAGTACATCCTGCACACGGCTCCATTTCTTCTCCTTCAAGGAATAGCGGTTCATCACCAGGTTGCCCCGGCCGGAAGAACCGGAACGGTATGCAAACAGCAGGTCGCCTCCGGACAGCAGATAAAACTCCGGATAGGTTACATTGCCTTCATCCACGCCCGTCATGGGCTCCTTCTCACCCAATTCCAGTGAATGGGGTGCAATGCTGCGACAGTAGTTCAAGAGCTGTCCGTGATGGTCGAAGGCTACATGAATATACCCGTCACCGTCCAGCATCATGCTGATGACGTTATGGGCATCCTTCACATTCCCTTTATACTGTGTGCGGTGCAGTGTCCACTGTCCGGCATGGAGGTTCCGTTTTCCAAGAGTCAGGAACCCTTCCGCATCATAGTAACTGATGTATTGCTCGTCACCTTGCGTCACCAGCGAATTATTACGGAATACGGCAGTGTTGACGGAAGTCTGGCTGTATCCTTTCCCCACTTCCACCAGATGCGTTTCGGGAAGGACACCGGCAGCACCCTGTGCACAGAGTGCCACCGGAAATCCACCAATCCCCCAAACAATTAATATAAATACTATAAAAAATGAATCAGTCTTACTCATAATAGGCATGGTCTTTGGGGAATTCTTCACCACCCCACGCCTTTTTCGAAGTCCATGCCTGCGGAGCATCTGTCCAGAACGGATGGTCGGCGGGCAAGCCCAGGGGCAAGAATGCCAGGGAAGCCATGTAAAGGCTGCCGTTGTTAGTATACCAGTCGGAGATATGAGGCTGGGAACCATTGAATCCCAATGTCAGAAAACCTTTCTCGTTGAAGTTCCGGTTGTCACCGAACATACGGTTGATGACAGCTGTCATGGCAGCACGTACCTGTCCGTTCGACAATTCCTTGGGCAACCATCCACGCCATGCCAACAAAGCCAATGGTTGGAGGGTACCGGTGCGGTAGGTAATGGAACGCCCGAATACGGGGAAGGCCCCCTCGGGAGAGATGAAACGTTCCAGAATCATGCCGAAACGCTGCATGCGCTTCTGGGCACGCTGGAAATTGCAATCCGGCGCATTCCATATCTTATTTTTTCCACTGTTCGTAAAGACTTCCAGACACTCCACATACATGGGATGGAGTACGAAGCTGTTGTAATAGTCAAAGGCAAATCCCGGTCCGTCGCTATAGAAGCCGTCACCTACATACCACTCTTCCACCTTGCGCAGAGCGGAGACAATACGGTAAGCATCACTCTTGGCACCAGCCTTGCGCAGGAAACATTCTACCGTAGACGAGAACAGCAGCCAGTTGGTATAAGGAGGGTCCACACGGCGCAACTGGGTGAACTCTTCAATGTAACGCCGTTTAGTCAAACTATCCAGAGGCACCCACAAAGCATCGTATCCTCGCAGGAAGCTTTCAGCAACATAAGCGGCATCGACCAGCGGCTGTCCCTCTTTCCGCCAAAGTAGGTAATCCTGACTTTCCGGGTCTACCGCCTGCGCATAACTTTTCAATGCCCACTCGCGGAGCTGCCTGCGCTGCTTGCCTTCGGCAGTGTCATCGTCCGGCAAAGAGAGCCAGGGTGCCAACCCCGCCATCAGACGTCCGAAACATTCCATATAGGTCACCCGTTTGTCGCGTCCATCCCAAGTGGGACTAAGCTCCACCTGCATATTTTCCTGGAGCTTCCCTTCACTCATATTGCTCAGTACCGGAGCAGCCATTTGATACAACACTCCGGCCCAAAGTTCGCGGTCTGTCACTTCCTTCTCTTTTTTCTTCTTGGCAGCCATTTCCTGAGCGGGCAGCAATAAAACTGCCACCAGCAGCAACCATAAGTAGTTACTTTTTCTCATGATATTATTTAAGTTTGTTATTCAATACTGCAAAATTACCCCATTCCCGGTAATTTCGGGGGCACTATTGTTTCAAAAAGGGGTAAATATCGGTCATTAGTACCCCCAAAACTCAGAAATCACAAGAAAAAGCCTAAGATTAAGCCGTGCTACGACGGAAGTGAATAAAGTATTTGCCGCTATATTTGTTTCTTCATGAACTGCACCAGTACGAGGGCAATGCAATAAGCTATAATCTGTTCAAACCAAAAGTCAAGTCCTTCAAACATATTACTCATTATTTTAATAGACACCCATTCCTTTTTCTGATAACAAAGAAAAGGAGTTTATTCGGAACAATGAATTTCCATACGACTCAAAAAATGTTCTATTTTTCCGGATTACAGACAAAACTGAGAATACACACCAAGACACTGACTACTTCCATATTACATTAAATGTCCCGAAAACCGATATATTCTCCTGCCAAAAGACTATTTTTGCAACAAATATCCATAAGCATACCATGGCAGGCATCTATATTCATATACCTTTTTGCAAGACACGCTGTATCTATTGCGATTTTTATTCCACCACTCGCAGCGAATTGAAGCAGCAGTACATCCGTGCCTTGTGCACTGAACTGAAAACCCGCAAGGGTTATCTGAAGGAAGAACCGATAGAGACCATCTACTTTGGCGGAGGAACTCCCTCACAGCTCGCCCACGAAGATTTCGAGCAGATATTCCGGACTATCAAAGAGGTGTATGGAACAGAACATGCCGAAGAAATTACCCTCGAGGCCAATCCCGACGACCTGACGGAAGAATATGTGTCCATGCTGCGCACCCTCCCCTTCAACCGCATAAGCATGGGAATACAGACATTCGACGCCCCCACCTTGAAACTGTTGAACCGCCGGCACAATGCCGCGCAAGCCATCGCAGCCGTACACCGCCTCCGCCAAGCCGGCTTCCGGAATATCAGCATCGACCTTATCTATGGACTGCCGGATGAAACAGACCAACGGTGGGAACGCGACCTGCAACAAGCCGTCGGCCTTGATGTGGAGCATATCTCCGCTTATCATCTGACTTACGAAAAAGGCACCCGCATCTACGAAATGCTGCAAAGCCACCGCATCAGCGAAGTAGATGAAGAGAGTAGCGTGCGCTTCTTCTCGGCGCTCATGGACACCCTGGGAGCCGCGGGGTATGAGCATTATGAAATATCCAACTTCTGCAAGCCCGGCATGTACTCACGCCACAACACTGCTTACTGGAAAGGCATTCCGTATTTGGGGTGCGGCCCTTCCGCCCACTCCTTCAATGCGGAGACAAGGGAATGGAACACAGCTTCTCTGGAAGGATACATAAAGTCCATTGAAGAGGGACAGCGTTCCTCCGAAACAGAAATCCTGGATAAAGTGACCCGTTACAATGAATACATCATGACTTCCCTGCGTACCATGTGGGGAGTCTCCCTGACATATACGGAAGAAGCCTTCGGCACAGAGTTGCGCCAATATTGCACGAAGATGGCAGCCCCCTACCTCCAAAGCCACAAACTGGAGATGCAGGCAGACCGCCTGCACCTGACCCGGGAAGGCATCTTTGTTTCGGACGGTATAATAAGTGACCTGATGTTCATTGAATAACAACAAAACCGGGAGACTGCATGACCGAACAAGAAGTCAGACGCTACTTGCGCCAAATGAAGGAAGAAGACTCGGAACGGGCTTTTCACAGTTTCTACAATCTGTGCTACGACCGCTTGTTCCGTATTGCCTGCTATTTCGTGAAGTACGAAGAGTGGGCGCAAGAAATTGTGCTCGACGTCTTCATGAAGCTTTGGGAACAACGCGCCCGGTTGCCGGAAGTGAACAACATAGAGGATTACTGCTTTATCCTTACCAAAAACGCCTCCCTCAATTACCTGGAAAAAGAGAACCGGCACCCTACACTTTCGTCCGAACAGCTTCCCGAACTTTCAGACCAAGCCGATTCCCCCGAAGACACTCTTATCAGCGAAGAACTGTTTGCCCGATATGTCAAGGCGCTCGACCGCCTGCCGGAGCGTTGCCGTGAAGTATTCATCCGCCTGCGCGAAGAGAAACAAAGCTATGCACAAGTGGCGGAGGAGCTGAACATCAGCACAAAGACAGTAGACGCGCAACTGCAAAAAGCACTCACAAGACTCAAAGAAGCATTGCTGACGGAGTGAACTCTGCTTCATCTTCCTTGCAAGAAGCCGCGTATGCATGTATGAGATGTACATCTCGAGCTGCATGAGATACACATCTCGCACAACATGAGATGCACATCTCGAGCACACCTTCCCTATTGATTGAAACAGAGAAACAAGGAAGTCATACGTAGGCAGGACGGACTTTCACGGACAAAGAGCTTTAGATTAACATTATTTCAGGATATAGGCATAGGGAATTCCTGAAAAGGAGCTGTCTTTACATGCAGAAAAGGAGTCATAGGCTCTTAATAAATTGCCAAAAATGAAAGTGAATAACGAGAATTTCGACAAGGTACTGAACAAACTGGTTGCTTCTACCCGTTCCCCACGAGGACGCTTTACGGCAGAGAACAGCTGGAAGCTGCTGGAAAGCCGTTTGCTAAAGCGCCGCAGCATGAAGCGGTTCTGGATGCGTACAGCCAGTGCCGCAGCCGTAGTCCTACTCTGTGTAACGAGCTGGGCAGCCTATCAGTTCTTATACGTAGCACCGCAACGGGAAGCCATTCCCACAGAAGCCGTACATACTACCGAGGAAACCCAAGTAATCCATAGCGTACTGACATTCGACCAGCAACCCTTGCAGGAAATCGTCCGTCAACTTTCCGAAACGTTCCGTACCGATATACGTATCGAAGGAGACAGCCTGAAGAACTATCATATGACAGCTACCTTCCGCGAAGGGGAGAGTCTTACAGAAATCCTCGACCTACTGAAGGACGCCGGCAACTTTACCTATAAAAAAGAAAACAACACTATTATACTTACTACTAAACTTAACTGACAATGACCAGCTCTACTATCTGTTCGCACCACCGCATCAGAACCGTACTTCTGATGTGTGTGGTTCTTTTAAGCGCCTCACTCCATGCACAGGCACAAAACAAGGAAACACGTATAAACCTGAATATCCGTAACGCAACTTTAGAGAGTTTCGTGAAGCAACTGGAAAATGCAACCGGATTCTCCTTCATCTATGGGGAAGAAGTAAAGCTCACGCACCGCATCACACTGGAGATGAAACAAAAGAACATCAGTGAGATATTGCAACGTGCCTTTGAAAACGAACCCATCACGTTCGAAATATCCGGAAAGCACATTCTACTCCATAAGCGGCCCGTGCCGCAGAAACCCGTTAGCCGTAAGTTCACCATCAGCGGATACGTGACCGACGGAGCGTCTTCCGAGACGCTGATTGGTGCCAATATCCTTGAGAGTCGTCGTTCCACAGGTACTGCCACCAATCCTTTCGGTTTCTATTCCCTCACCCTGCCGGAAGGGGAAACGGAACTGGTTTTCTCCTACCTGGGCTACGAAAGCCGGCATAGCCGGTTCGAACTGACGAAAGACACCTTACTCAACGTCAGGCTGGACAGCAATAACCAGCTGGCAGAGGTCGTGGTGCTCTCGGACAAGCGGGAGGCCGGCATAGAAAGCACAGCCATGGGAGCGCATGAGATACCGATGACACAAATCAGGCATACCCCGTCCATATTGGGAGAAGCCGACCTGCTGAAGACCATTCAGCTGATGCCGGGTGTGCAAGCCGGTATGGAAGGTTTTGCAGGCATGTATGTGCGAGGGGGAGGTCCCGACCAAAACCTGGTTATGCTGGACGGGATTCCAGTTTACAACGCAGACCACCTGCTGGGAGTATTCTCCATCTTTACGCCCGAGGCGGTAAAGAACACCACACTCTTCAAAAGTTCTTTTCCTGCCCGCTACGGCGGGCGTCTTTCGTCTATAGTAGATGTACGGACCAACGACGGGGACATGCATAAATACCACGGCGCATTCAGCATAGGCCTGCTGACGGACAAACTGCATATCGAAGGCCCTATCTGGAAAGAACGGACCTCCTTCAGTTTCAGCGCACGAGCCATCCCCACCCTATTCTTCAAAAATCTCATTGTAGACAAAGACGACACCTATTCCGACAAATACAACTACTATTTTTACGACGTCAATGCAAAGGTCAATCATAAGTTCAGCGACCGTAGCCGCATCTTCCTCAGTTTCTACAAGGGGAAAGACCACTATCATTATGACAGTTACTACCACGGTGACAATTACGACAACAGCATTAAGAATTATTCCAAGGACAACAGCCATCTGAATTGGGGAAACACCATCGCCTACGGCCGCTGGAACTATGTATTCAACAGCAAGCTGTTTTGCAACACCACCGTCTCATACAACAAATATGAGATGGGGCTGGACGGAAACATGGAAGATACCTATACTGTCGCCAATAAAGTACAAGACAGATACTATTACTCCTCCAAGTTCAACTCCGGTATCCGTGACTGGAGTGCGCGTATGGACTTTGACTACACCCCCATGCCGCAGCACCACATCAAGTTCGGTGCAGAGTACATCCACCATACGTTCCGTCCGGGAATAGCTACCTCGAAAATACAAGATATAGATAATGGCGCCCTCCAGGAAGATACGGTTTACAATACCAGCAACAGCCATGCCATGCGCGGACAAGAAATCTCCCTTTACGCCGAAGACAATTTCAATGTAAACGCCAGGCTCAGTCTGAATGCAGGTGTACGCACATCGCTGTTCCACACACAAGGGAAAAGCTACTATTCGCTGCAGCCCCGCCTTTCCGCCCGCTATGACCTCGGACAAGGATATTCTGCCAAAGCATCCTATACGCGCATGGCACAGTATGTGCATCTGTTGTCCTCCACTCCGCTGTCTATGCCTACCGACCTCTGGGTACCCATTACCAAAGACATCAGTCCGATGTATGCCAACCAGTTCTCCATAGGAGGCTACTATTCCGGACTGCCGGGTTGGGAGTTCTCCGTCGAGGGATATTATAAACAGATGAAACACATACTTGAATATCAAGACGGTGTATCCTTCTTCGGCACCTCTACCAACTGGGAAGAAAAAGTGGAAATGGGCGAAGGCCGCTCCTTCGGTCTGGAACTGATGGCACAGAAAACATTGGGCAAGACTACCGGCTGGCTGGCATATACCCTATCCAAGACCGATCACCGTTTTAAGAGCGGAACCATCAACCAAGGCCGATGGTTCCCCTACAAATATGACCGCCGCCACAGCATCAGCCTCAATCTCAGCCATAAGTTCAGTGACCGCATTGATGCAGGAGCTTCCTGGATATTCAATACCGGTGGATGTATCACTATCCCCGAAAAGGCAACAATCATCATCCGGCCCGATGGCTCTATTGAGGAAACCGGTTACATCTCCCGGCGTAACAATTACCGCCTTCCCGCCAGCCATCGTTTGAATCTCGGCGTCAACTTCAACAAGAAGACCAAACATGGTATGCGTACCTGGAATATCAGTATCTACAATGCATACAATGCCATGAATCCGAACATCGTTTACAGCAAATACAAAAATGGATACAACGTATACTACGATGATTTCTACGAAAGTATTTATCATGGAAATACCGGGCAGAAGAAAGCTCAAACTGTCATCAAGAAAATAACAATACTGCCTTGTATTCCTTCTGTTACCTATACTTATAGATTTTAAAAACAAATCCGGCATATGAAAACAAAAATGAAATTACACCTTATTATATACATAACTATTGTAGGCTTCCTAACAGCCTGCGAAAACGAGATTCCTTACAATCCCGGACAACAAGATCCGCAAATCATCATGAACGCCTTGCTCGAAACCGGACAAGCTGAGAATGATGTCTATCTCCATTTAGGCGAGGGCTATAGTATTGAACATTTGAACGAAGCAACTCTTTTCCTCTACATCAATGGCAAAATAGCAGAAACTCCGAAAGCGGTTTCCCCGGAAGAAATTTATGGGCATCTGGAAGGAGAACTTGATAAGGACATTTATGAATCATTACTGAAAAGTATACGTTTCAAGAAATATCGTCTGACCAGCACACTGCATCCCGGCGACAACATACGTCTGGAAGCCACTGCCGAAAACGGGAAATACCATGCCAGTGCCGAGGTCACCGTGCCACAACCGATAGAGAGCCTGCACGTGGACACTTGCTTGGCCTACCTGCGCGAGTACAGCGGACAAACCCTTTACCGCCAATACAAAATTACATTGCAAGACCGCCCCAACGAGAAGAACTACTACCGGCTGGACATTTGGAATGACCGTAGTTACTATTGCAAATGGAAAGAATACCTGGAAGATGAAAACGGCAGCCTCATCAAAGTGGAAGACGAGGACGGCTCTTGGCATTGGGCCTTCATACCCAGAGACACCACCATCCTTGCTCCCCGGCAGAACGAAATCATTAACCGGGAAGATGTTATACTGACTGACGGCCATCCCGGAAACTATGATGATGAAGAAAATGAATTGTTTCCCACCATCAATAACAAATACAATATATTCAATGATAACACTTTCCGTGATTCGTATGCCACATTAAAAGTATATACCCCTCTCTACCAAGAATATTATCCGGTAGAGGGACACTACTACGACCATATATCCCGCAAACAAACCATCACCGTACGGCTGCTTAGCATCACTGAAGCCGAATACCGCTACCTGAAAGCCTTAAACTGCCTGGATGATGGGGATTACGACGATGCTTTAATGGAACCTATCAGTCTGCCTTGCAACGTCATAGGTGGATTAGGCTTTGTGGGAGTCTGCTCTGAAAGCAGAGTAATCATAGAATTGCCCGAAACTGTTTGGCAATAACATTTTGACTAATAAAAATCCTTTTATCCATTACAATAAACTGAATTTTATTTAACCTACATTACATTCGTATTACAAAAAGCATCCAAATAAAGCATTTTCACACTACAAAATTGATTTAAGTCAAGAAATGAAGGTATAAACTACACTTTTTTACGTATTCATTTTTGTGTTATAAAACATATACCTATATTTGCATAGGTAAAAAGAAAAAGCTAAGCGCTTAGAGAGTTTTCAATAGGTATTAGATTGAGATTAGTTTTTAGGAATAACAATTAAAAAGTAGGTATTATGAAACGTTTAGGATTAACATTAGTGGCAGCAGTCTGCCTGACTGCTACAACATTTGCAGCAGGAAACCAACCTACAACTGCAAAATGGGAAGGTAACATCAACATAACAAAGTTGAGCAAGTATTTGAATCTGGATTCCAACCAGCATGAAGAAGTGGCAAACATCTGCGAATATTTTACAGAACAGATGGAACGCGCTACAAATTCCAAGAAGAATCAGGAGAAGTTACTCCGTAATGCAGTTTATGGTAATCTGAAGTTGATGAAAAAGACTCTGAATGAAAAGCAGTATGCTGATTATGCCAGAGTATTGAACGTCACACTGCAGAACAAAGGTATCGAAGTGAAATAAACTTCGCTTCTGATAAATACGAAAATAGTATTTGATAAATAAAAAGGCATTGGACTTTAGAGGTTCAATGCCTTTTCTTTGGCACTATAAAATATTTTGTGTAAATGTAAAATACGGGATTCAGTATGGGT
>NZ_QSOO01000014.1:0-135682 GCF_003436255.1 Bacteroides sp. D20
TGCGGGCGATTTCACGTGCCACGGAGGGCTTTTCTGCAATGATTGTCTTCATGTCTTCTTCTTTTTTGTTGATACTTTGGATTTTATTTTGGATTCAGTGGCGGACACGGGATTACATTTTCATGCCCTTGCCCGTTTTCTTCTGCGGCTTCTCCTGCTGCTGTTGCTGGCGGGCGTCCTTCGGGTTGGTCTGACCTTTCTGCAACGGCTCTCTCAGATTCTTTGTAGCCTCGTTGGTCTTGCCATCGTTGTTCACCGCCACCTGCGTGCGGCTCTCGTTGGACGGAGCAACCTGCTGTGCATTGTCAGGGTTCGTGTCGTAGCGGTACGGGCGTCCCTTCTCCGGGTTGAACTTGATATACATCGTGGCATGGAAGCCCTGCTTGTCGGTCACGTTCTCCAGCTTCACGGCTTTACCCGCCACATAGTCGGCTTTCTGCTGGTCGGTGAAGCTCACGCCGCTCCATTTGCTGATGGGGCGGATGCTGCCGTCCTCGTTCGTCCACGTGTTGCGGCGTTGCTCCTTCTTGGTCTGTGCGGCATTTTCCCCGCCCTGCGCCTGACTTTTCGATGTGTCGCCTTTGGTTTCCTGTGTCTGTGCGGTACGGGGCGACTTGCCGGTTCCCGGCACGAACTCCACGCCGCGCTGCTCCACGTTCACTTGCAGGGTGGTGACGAACTTTCTGCCGTCGTTGCGCTCGATGAGCTTGTCGCGTACGGGCAGTCCGGCGCGGAGCATGTCCCGCTCCTGCGTGGTGATTTCCGTCTTGCCGATGCGCTCCGGGATGCGCACCCTGCTTGCCGGAATGTCCGTGATTTCATTCGTCTTGCGGTCGATGCTGATGTAGGAGGGGATGATCTCGCCCGTTTCCCTGTCCACAATGTCCACGACCCTACCGAGATTGCCCGTTTCGCGGAGGTTCTTCCGGTCATTGTCGGAGAATTTGTGTTCCTTGTACTCATCCAGCTTCTGCTCCTTGCGGATGAAGTGCGGCACGAGGCTGATGTTTCCCTCACCGTCCTTCTTGAAGGAGAGGCGGGCGTCCAGCTCGAATGATTCGCCGCCGAAGGTCGGTTTGACCTTTACCAAGTCGGACTTGCCATAGTTGAGCATCTTCGTAAGGTCGCCGGACTTTTCAAGGTTGTCCCGCTTTACGCCCCATCTGTCCTCCAGCTCCTGCCAGTTGATTTTACTCTCGTCGATGGGCTGGTAGCCACGTTTGCCCTGCATCTGTTCGGATTTGTCCTGTTGCTGTTCTTTCCGTTGTTCCATGTTCTCCTGTTTTTGAGGTTCTTGTTTCTCTGTCTGTTGTGCTGCCATCTCTTCCTGCACCTTCTTCTCATAGTCGGAGGTGTCCACCTTGTGAGGGGCGAGCAGCTCCTTGTTCGCTTCGGGGTCTTTCAGCAGTTGCTTCATCACCTCTAAGAGATTTTCAGCTTGGTCTGCCGCAATGCGGTAGAAACCGAAGCGGCTGGGTTCCTTGCACTGCCGGAAGAAGTTCTTGAAGAAGTTGTCCAGCACGTCGCCATGTCGGTCGAATTGCAGGAAACTCTGCGCGTTCTCCGCTTTTGCGGGGGTGCGCTTGGGTGTGCCGTCCGCGTTCAGCCCGGCTACCACGCTGATCTCGCCTGTCTTCTCGTCACGGACTACCAGCACGTCCTTTTCGTCTTTTTTCTTTGCCATCTGAAAAATGTTTTAATGGGTTATTTATGAAAGAAATTATGGATACGAGCCTTGTAGAAGGCTATATCTTCCTTTTTGAAGTCCTTGATATGGTTGGAAAGGAATGTCAGCACGTCCTCCTCGCTGTAATAGGTCTTCTTGCCCAGCGTCTTGTAGGGCAATGCGCCTACGCTGCGGTAGCGTTGGAGGGTGCGTTTGCTTATCTGGAGCAACATGCACAAATCCTGATTGTCGAAAAGGCGGATGCTTTCCGTGATAGTGGGCTGTTTCCCCTCAGCCTTCATCGCCAGCAGCAGTTCGTCCTGACGGTCGAGCCGTTCCATCAGCTTCTGCATCCAGCCCTCGAAGTTGTTTCGTGTGAGCAGTTCCATGACCTATGTCCTCCTTCCTTTTGGTTTGCCGCCCGTGCGCAGCGTGTGGTTGTGGAACAGGGTGTCTATTGTCCCTTCCTCGTTCCTTACTGTGTTGTCCTCCAATAGCCGCAGTATCTCGGAAAGGCGGTAGCGGCAGCTTCCGCGTACCACCACATACTCGATACGGTGGTCGGTGCGCATACGCTGCATGGTGCGCTTGCTCACGTTGAGCATCTTCGCCGCCTGTGCCGTGTCAAGCAGCTTGTCTTCGGTTTCCCGCTTCCGTTTCTTCTCGTCCCTTGCCTCGCGGATGTACCCTGCGATGTTCGCAATCTGCGCCATCATCTCCTTGTAGGCGGAACTTTCCATTGTTATCACTTTCATGTTCAGTCCTTTCTTTTTGTTTCTGCGACAAAATTCGGCAATAAACAAAAGGGGCTTTAACAACTCACTACGTGACTCACGTAAGATTTTTGCGGAAGATGGCTCCGTAACCCGGTCAAACGGCGCAACAGGCAGCCTTTCAGCGGAAAACGATACGTCTTGTATGCCGTTTCGTTACCTTTGCGGCAAACTCTAAATGACATGAATATGGAAATAGTATCTATCGAGAAAAAGACTTTCGAGATGATGGTGGCGGCATTCGGCGCACTCTCGGAGAAGGTCGCCGCCCTGAGGCGCAAAAGCGACACGGGGCGCATGGAAAGATGGCTCACGGGCGAGGAGGTCTGCGGGCAGTTGAGAATAAGCCCGCGCACGTTGCAGACGCTGCGTGACAGGCGGCTTATCGGCTACTCGCAGATAAACCGCAGGTTCTATTACAAGCCAGAGGAGGTGAAGCGGCTGATACCGCTTGTCGGCACGCTCTATCCGCACGGCAGATGATTTGATTTATTCACCCACTGAATCCGAAGTTATGATGAACGAGAACAACGATGTTTTTACGATGGAAGACGAGCCGATAGCCTCTGTGGTGCAGGATATGCGCAAAGGCTCGAAATGGCTGTCCGCATTTCTGGAAAGCTACCGTCCTCCGCTGGACGGGGAACGTTACCTGACGGACGGCGAGGTGTCGGAACTGCTCCGTGTGAGCCGGCGCACCTTGCAGGAATACCGCAACAACCGCGTGTTGCCCTTCATACTTTTGGGAGGGAAGGTGCTTTACCCGGAAACGGGGCTGCGCGGGGTACTGGAAGCGAACTACCGCAAGCCGCTGGAGTGAGGCGGTTTCATGAAAAAGTAAACGGGTGACACCTTTTGTGGTGCTACCCGTTTACTTGTCTTATGGGGTATGTGCAATCAGCAATACCCGGCTTTTCCGTTCTGTATGAACATCACGTATGTCTGCCGTTTCTCTTGTGAGAGTGCCTTTCCCACCAGCCATGTGCGGAACAGGTGGGTGTTGTAGGTATTCACCCTGAAAGCGACCGGGATGATGATTTCAAGGGCGTACACGTCCGCGTGCAGCCCGTTTTCAAGCTGCATGTAGCGGCACACCTCGTAGTCGTTCAGCACGTCCGACTTGCGGACGGCTCTGATGGCGGCGTTCACTGCCGGGACGGTCGTATGGAACAATCCGGCTATTTCGGTGGCGGTCATCCACACGTCGTTACCGGTTACGCTGACTGCCTTGTCCTCGATGATGATTGTGTCACGTTTCATGGCTTTTCTTTTTAGATGGTGCAACCTGCAAATTCCTCGACGCCGTTCAATCTTGCGGCAAGGTTCTCCATGTCCTGATTGAGCTTCTCTTTGGTTATCTTTGCGTAAATCTGCGTCGTCTTTATGCTCTTGTGTCCGAGCATGGAGCTGACCGTTTCGATGGGAACACCGTTGGAGAGGAATATCGTCGTGGCTGCCGTGTGGCGGCTCTGATGCCACGTGATATGCTTGGTGATGCCGCAACGCTTGGCGACGGCACGGATACCGGCAAGGCACGTGTTATAATGCGGAACGGGAAATATCCTGCCGTCCCCGCACAGTCCCCGGTATTTGCCGATTATGCGGTTGGCGATGTCGAGCAGGCGGATGTTGGACACCACGCCCGTTTTCTGGCGGTTGATGTTTATCCACTCGTGTTCGTCGAAGTAGGTGCGGATATTCTCTTCCGTAAGGTTGCGCATATCCGCGAACGACAGCCCCGTGAAGGCGCAGAACAGGTAGAGGTCGCGGTACAATTCCTGTTTGGCGTTTTTCAGTTTCCCCTCCATCAGCAGGCGGATCTCATCTTTGGTCAGGAAACTGCGTGTTGTTTCCTCCTTCTTGATTTCATACTCGCGGAACGGGTCGCGCGTCAGCCACTCGTTGTTGATGGCGATGAATACCATCGTCCGTAACGGGCAGACGTACAGCCACACGGTATTGGTGCAGCAGTGCTTGTCCGTGCGCAGGAACATCTCGAAGTCGGAGATGAAAGCCGGGGTAAGCTCTTTTAGGGCGATGTCCTTCACATGGTAGCGGATGTCGAGGAACTCTTGCATGTGCTTGTAAACGGTGCGGTACTTCAGCAGCGTGCCTTTGGCTTTCATGCCTGCCTCCACCTGCTTCTCGTAGTCCTCGTTGTGCTGGCGGAACACCTGCATCAGCGTGTGGTAGCGGTGTTCCAGTCCGAGAAAGGCGTTCTTCACCTTCTCCGCCGTGACGAAGTTGTCACGCTCCATGATTTCCTGATAATGCCTGTTGATGCGTACCCGCATCTTGTCAAGCATACGGTTCGTTTCGAGTGCCGCCGTGCTTCTGCCCGTGACACGTCCACCTTTGGTGTCCCACAGTTTCGGATCGACAGTCAGTTTGCAGCTGAACTGTGTCTGGCTGCCGTCCACCGTGATGCGTCCCATGACGGGAACTGTCCCGTCCTTTTTCACTACCTGACGCTTGAGGTAGTAGATTACTGAAAATGTACTCTTCATTGTCCTTAATTTTTGGGTTTCAAAATTAGTTGGTGAAGAGTCCGGTGTTGGTACGCAAAACGGGGAGGAACGGCGCAATCTTTTTCCGTAACCTGATTTTTCGCATGAGTTATGGATAACTCACTATTCCTTAGAGCCTTGTTTCGCTATTCGTACCCGTTTGTCGCATTTTCGGGCATGGTTACGAACAAGTAACGTAGCGGCGTCAGGATTTGGCTTCGGCAGGGATTGTAATGGCTTCACGGATTATCGCCACTTCAACCAAAACCCTTGTAACTCAATTCTATCACTATATCTTTCCGCATTTCACTTTTTTGTAGTAATTCTGGAAGATTTTTATAACCACTTTATTAGCAAGCAGTTCTGAGGATAAGGTAAAAATGAGGTAATGATTTGGCAACCCTGTCTATTTCTACGTTCTGCTGTGAGTTGCTGTCAATGTCTCTCGTCTTGGTACAAAAGTAGCAATAAAAATCGGATACACATCAAAATGTCCCATGATTTTTATCACAGGACGTTTTTTATCTTCGCTGAATAATCCGGTTTAACCGTTACTTCTATTTTCGGCAAGTTGCGGGCTATGATTGCTGAAATTTATACTTTAATCCATACTCTTCCAACTTGCTATACAGCGTTGTACGTCCGATTCCGAGCAATTCGGCGGCAACCTTGCGGTTTCCGTTTGCCTGCTTCAACGCGCGTAAGATGCGTTCCTTGTCCTCCGCATCGTTTCGCAAGGCGAAGCTGACAGGTGAGGTCGGTTTCGTTACGGCAAGTTCCAGATGCTCTTTCATGACAACTCCCGTCTGTGCCTGCAACACCGCGCCCATTATCTTCTGCCGAAGCTCACGGACATTACCCGGCCACGGATGGGTCAGCAATGTCTTACGGGCTTCCGCATCGAACCCAGTCACGCTACATTCCAATTCATTGTTGGCAATCTCACGGAAGAACTCCGCCAACGGCATGATGTCCTCCTGACAGTCACGCAAGGGCGGAACAGTTATCTCGAAGTCGTGCAAACGGTACAGCAAATCCTGTCGGAAACGTTTTTCAATGACCGCTTTCTCCAGATCCCCGTTGGTGGCGGTGATGATGCGGACATTGAAGCTCTTGTCCGTCTTGTCACCTATAGGGCGGTATCTCCGTTCCTGTATGGCACGGAGTAACATCTGCTGGGTTTCCAATGCGAGATTGCCTACCTCATCCAAGAACAATGTGCCACCCTCTGCCTCATTGAAGTATCCTTTCTTTGTGCTGTCCGCACCCGTAAACGCGCCTTTGACATGTCCGAAGAATGCCGAGGGCGCAAGGTCTTTGGAGAGTGAACCGCAGTCCACAGGCACAAACGGTTTCCCTGCCCTTTTGCTCTTATCATGCAGATGGTGGGCGATATGCTCCTTGCCCGTGCCGTTCTCTCCGAATATCAGCACGCTCATATCAGTAGGGGCAACTAATCTTATCTGTTGCATGATTTTCTGAAAGGCGGAACTGTCACGGGCAAAAACGGGCATACGATTTCGTCCGATACTCCGTTCTTTCAGGATGGTATGAAGCAGAGGCATAAGTTTATCCTCCACAAGCTGCTTGGGGATATAGTCCAGCGAGCCGAGTTTCATACTTTCGACTGCCGTATGCACTTCGGCATAGTTGGTCATGATGATTAACGGTTGTGTCATGCCTTCCTTGCGCATCCATCGTAATAGGTCGATGCCGTCACCGTCGGGTAGTCGTAGGTCAGAAACCACGATGTCCCCGTCTGAGGCTTGTTGCAGAAGTTTCTTCGCGGTCGAGAGGTGGTAAGCCTGCACGGTACGGAATCCTTCCCGTGCCAGCAGGTTGCAGACAAACTCGCAATACACGATATTGTCCTCCACCACGATGATTCTTGTTTTATCCATTTTCGTATTTTTCCTTTCTTCTTTTGCCTGCCGGATAATTTCAGCACCTTTATCCAGCACAGCCGGTCACCGCTTTGCATATCGCTTCGTCATCTGGAGTGGCACTTCCATGAAGTTGGGCGTAAAGTTCCCTCAATGGCTGGTCGGCACGGAGAATCTGCCATGAACTTCGCAGATGGTGTGTAAGTGTGTCCAGTTCTTGGAGGTCTTTACGCTGTTCTGCATCCTTGACCGCCTGCATTTCCTTTTCGGTTTCCGCTATCAGTTTGTCCAGCATGACGGATTCATTGCCATAAGATAGCAGAGTGGAAAAATCCGGCTTTTCATCCAATATGCTGCTTAATGCGCATTTATCCGTAATCTCCATCAGTTCGGATATGGAGAACGGCTTGAACAGGCATCCGGCAAATCCACGCCCTATAAGTTCCTCCTTGCTGCAACTGCCCGAAGCGGTTGTCACGACTATGGGAATACTCTTCGAGTTGCCTACATTGGATGAGCGCAACAGTTCCAGCAGTTCAAAACCGCTTATCTCAGGCATATTCAGATCCGTCAGAAGCAGGCTGTATTCCTTTTTTCGTATCAGCTCCATCAGTACCGAAACATTGGTACAGGTATCGCAGTGCATCCCTTCATGGGCATACATTTCTTTCAACATAAGGAGAAGTACCTCGTCATTGTCGATGGCAATCACATCATGGCAGATATGATTATGGCGCATTTGCGCTTGAATTGTCTGTTCCGGCAGTTCCTCGGCTGTCTGCATGGGAATTTCCACCGTGAAGCGGCTCCCTTTGCCTTTCTCGCTTTCCAAGCGTATAGTTCCACCGAGCATCGCCACAATACGCTGCACGATGGACAATCCTAATCCGAAGCCGTCTTTTGCGGCGGCATTTGAAAGACGTTCAAATGCACCGAATACTCGTTGTTGCTCATCTTCGGTCATGCCCGTACCGGTATCTTCAACGATAAGTTTCAGCAAACCGTTATCATAATCCGCTGCCAATGATACACTACCGTTATCCGTGAACTTGATGGCGTTTGACAACAAGTTGTTGCCGATTTGCAGGATACGTTCCTTGTCGGTCAAAACCACCGCATCGGTGTGGCTCTCCACTATCAAAGTCAGCCCCTTGTTCATGGCAATGGGCATGAACTCCGTTTCAAGAATATGCGTGATTGCGGAAATCCTGCAAGGGGAAAGGTTGGGTTGCTCCTTGCCGTTGTCCAGACGGAAGAAATCCAGCAGCGTGTTGAGCATCTCCCGCATACGCTCGGAAGATTGCCGGATATTATCCACATACATGGTGCTTTTATCCGCGCTACAACTTTTCTGCATCAGTCCGGCATAGCCTCATTTTGTCAATCGTATTTTTTCGTGGTAGAAGTAGTTTACGATGACAGGTTTGCCTTTTTCCGAGCGTCCGTATGGCAGATCGTTTATACGATACGGGAAGCCCTGCTCCTTGGCGTAATTTGAAATGTCCTGCTCCAATGCCTGCCAGTATTCAAGCCTTTTTTTATTGTAAATTTCCTCGTAAAGCGGTATGAGGTCAGGATACTTCTCACGGATATACGTCATTATCCCGCCTTTGAACTGCCCGCGTAAATTCAGGTTTTCAAGCCAGATTAAATCAGCATAATCTTTTACCTCCTCTATTATTGCCTTTACGTCTGTTATTCTGGGGAATATGGGCGAGACGAAGCATACGGTGCGGATACCTGCCTCGTATGTCTGACGCATCGCTTTCAGACGGCGTTCAATGCTTACGGCGTTGTCCATATCTGCGCAGAACTGCTCGTCGAGCGTATTGACAGACCATGACACAGTCACTTTGGGAAAACTCTTCAACAGGTCGAGATCGCGAAGGACAAGATCGGACTTTGTGCATATCATAATCTCGGCATCGCTTCCTCGCAGCTCTTCGAGCAGCCTTCGGGTACGGTGGAATTCTTCTTCATACGGATTGTAACCGTCCGTCACAGACCCTATTACAACACGTTCACCGTCGTATTTATGAGGATTCGTTATCGGCTTCCAGTTTTTTACATCTAAAAACGTACCCCACGGCTCGGTGTGCCCGGTGAACCGTTTCATGAACGATGCGTAGCAATACCTGCAGGCGTGGGGACACCCTACATAAGGGTTGACCGAATATCCTCCCACCGGCAGAGAGGATTTGGTCATTACACTCTTTACATCTATTTCCTTTATTGTATCCATATTCATTGTATTCGTCTGGTAAATTGTTCCGGCAATTCCTGAATCATTCTTTCGTCGCCCATAATCGGCAGCAAATCCTCTTTCATGAACACCGGTATGCCATGAGCCTTTGCCTGTTCTGCAATGCTAAGCACCCATTCGGGGCGCGAATATGACTTTCCTTTTCGGTTTCCGGTCTCTGTGCCTATGACAATCCAGTCAATTCCCTCGAAATCAATCTCGCCGATATCATCGAAGAGAGGTTCAAACGTGACATGGTAGTGTCGTGCTTTGATATTCTTTTTCAAATCATCAATCCTCCTTTTCTCGGAACTGCGCGTAACGGTCACGCCCATCCATACGTTCTCGTCGTCAGAGGAGAAACTGATTTTGTCAGGGCGCTTCGTCAGAAAGATATAGGCGTGCTGGGGATTGCTGCTGATCCGCTCGAAAATTTCTGCGTTCCATTCAGGCTTCCAATCGGAGAAATCGCTCATTCCTGTCATGAGCCACACATGAGGACGGGACGTATCGATGATGCGCAGTTTTCGTTCCATGTATTCAGGCACGGAAAAGTCGTCGGTAATGTGGAAACGGCGGCAGTTGTTACGGGCATAGCAGTAAGGGCATCCTATAGTGCACCCTACCACTATGTTCATGTTTTTTATCAGGGATTTAATGCAGACACTCATAACACAACTGTTTCTCCGTCCTCCGGGATAATCAGCCGGCTCATGTCGGCTTCGTGATGCGTTGCCTCATTGCGCAGAATTGCACGGGTGGTCTGGCAATGGTCGATGGCATCCATGTGTACGGCTATCAGCTTGATATGCGAAGGCAATTCGTCAAGTATCTGCATCACTTCGTTCTCGTCGGGGATGATAGGACCGTCCGTTTTGGAAAATTCGGGAAAGATTGCACCTCCGGAGTTTACCACGATATAGTCAGGATTGAACCGTTCCACGGTGTCTCGGATACATGCTTCCCATCGGCAGTCACCCATTATATAAACGGTCGGGAAGCCCTCGGCTTTTAGCACATAACCTGATACAGGTCCCATCATCTGCCCGATCTGCCCGAAACCATGATGTCCGGTCGTGCGGTAAATGGATATGCCGTCTATTGTTTTTATTTCTTCGATGGGTATCACATTTGTAAATCCGTCGTTTCTGATGGCGTCCGCGTCCTGGGGCTGAACGTAGAAAGGAATTTCTTTGGGCAAATGTGTGGGGACACTCGGCTCGTAATGGTCGATGTGATTGTGGGTCAGGAGCACCATGTCCACGCCTCCGATAATATCCTGAATAGGAATGGTGAGGTGTACCCTCGGTGTTTTATTCACACCGAGGGCCGATATCAAAGTGCCTTTGTCGGCTAAAACGGGGTCAATTAGCATGGTGTGTCCCGCATACCTGATTTTCAAGGTGGCATTGCGCACCAATTGTACTGTAGATGTCTTTTTCATGACTATATGTCTTGTTATTGATTACGGGTGCAAAGTTCGGAAGAATCCGGCGAAACATCTATGCCTGAAAAAACGGTAATTATGCCATTTTGATAAATGAAATTATTATCTTTGCAAAAACGACAAGGATATGGACGAGATAATCAACCCTGATCGACTGGTCAGCGTACCGTTCAACAAGACACGCTGCGGCGTGGATTTTTACATCAATACTGCCATAAACAAGGACATCGGACTTGTGCTGACAGAAAACAAGCGGTTTAAGACAGACTTCTTCAGCTTCTACTTTTTCCGTAAGGCAAACGGATATTTGCTACTGAACTTCCGCAAGATTGAACTGCGCGACGGCATGGTTCTCCTGCTTTCACCCCATCAGCAACAAGAGTGGCATGTAGATGAGACGGCGTTGGATTACACGTTCCTTATATTCCGCGAAGATTTCATGCGTACTTTTATCGCCGACAAGTTCTTCGTTTTTCGCCTTTTGTATTGTTACCAGACAGATACGCCGCCTTACATCAATGCCACACATGACGAAATGAAGGAATATATGCGGCTGCTCGGAAAGATTAAGTATGAGCTGATGAATCCAGTGTCCGATACGTACAATATCATTGTTTCCTTACTATATTATCTTTTGCTGATTATCAATCGTACATACGCTGCCGCCTATTGCTTGCCCGCTGAAATTGCTAAAAACAATTTCGCTTTTCGGTTCAAGGACTTGTTGGAACAGAATATCCGCACCCACCAGCGGGTGCAGGAATATGCAGACATGCTTCATGTCAGTCGCATCACACTCAATAACTCAGTAAAAGCCCAATTCGGAGTATCAGCTACCCATTTGATAAAACAACGTCTGCTTGAGGAACTGAAGAACGAATTGCTATTCTCCAACCGCACTGTCAGTGAAATGGCGGATGATTTCAATTTCTCTGATCCGAGCCATCTCATGCGCTTCTTCAAACAGCAAACAGGCAAAACATTTACTCAGTACATGACGGATTACAATAAAGGCATATACGAATAACTTCTTAATATAGTCGATAGCGGCTATCGAAATATGGTTGTTGATGTTCAGGCGTTTTTGTACTGCATGAACCATTTTACGATTTCTGGATCTTCGTGCGAGCCGAGTAAGAAAGGCTTGTCGGTATCCAGCGTCTTTATCCGTGCCATGTCGTCGGCCGACAGGGTGAAGTCTAATATGTCGAGATTCTGCTTCATGCGTTCCGGTTTCACAGACTTAGGAATAATTATGCACACTGATATTTATCGCGCCCGGACAGGTGTTCGGTGCGGAAGATGACGGCATGCAGTTCCAACCAGATGGCTACCTGCTTATGTTCCATCCCGACCTGCTGCGGAATACACCTCTCGGGCGGATAATGCGTGAATATTCGTTCTTTTCCTACGAGACAAACGAGGCATTGCACCTTAGTGTGGAAGAACGGCAAATCATCATGGATTGCTTCCACAAGATTCAATATGAATTGAACCATCCGATACACCGTCACAGCAAGAACCTCATCACAGACAGCATCAAGACGTTCCTTGATTACTGCACACGTTTCTATGACCGTCAGTTCATCACACGCGACAACCAAAACCGAGACATCCTCGCAAGATTTGAGCGGTTGCTTGACGAATACTTCCATGATGGGGCTGCTAAACGGATAGGCTTGCCCACTGTACAGTATTGTGCAGACAAGCTCTGCCTCTCGCCCAACTATTTCAGTGATTTATTGAAAAAAGAAACAGGTTCAACCGCCCTGCATTTCATTCATGACAAGTCTATTGAAATAGCCAAGACGGAACTTGCATCTACAGACGACACCGTTAATGAAATCGCCTATAATCTCGGTTTTCAGTACCCGCAACATTTTACCCGACTGTTCAAGAAAGAGGTAGGTTACACTCCGAATGAATATAGAGCGCAAGTGTCGTGAGAATTGGATTAGTACAGAATATTAGAACCCAACACCTCTCTTGCGCTTAACTTTCTTCCTTCTGCGAAGTATATCCACCATTTCCTGATTGGCTTCCGCATCAGCAGCGTTATAAGATGAGCCACTGCTTTTTAGCAATCCCCAAGAGCCGTTGAACAACTCGCTTTGTGCCGTGCCGGACGGTGCGCTTGGTGTAGCCGTTTCATATATTCCGGCTGTTATTCCCATACGTTCCCTGCATCTGTTGTGCTGCAAAGCCGCGTCAATCTTGGAATAACTGAAACGCCTGTCCACTTTGGAGCCGTTGAAATGGTAGCCATTCATGGAGAATACAACACCCTGCACCTCGCTGGTCTGCCCCTTATGCTTGAAATGTACTTCCACTCCCTGCCGTTTCAGGTTGGCGATAAGCACGTTCCAGTTGCCGCATCTGCCGACTTCCATTTTGATGATGTCGTAAAGCGCATATTTCGTCCTGTCTGGCTCTTTCAGGCGGTTGCGTTTGACATTGTCCTTTCCGCCAGCCATATGCAAGCCGTATTTCAAGGTCAATTCCTTGCAGATGCGGGTACTGCGCAGACGCTCGTGCCTGTCCGATATGGTATTGCCGTTGTTGTCTATGCGGTTGAAAGCAATATGCACGTGCGGATGCTCCTTGTCGAAATGCTGGGCGATGAAGAACTGCGTATTCTTGATTCCCATCCGTTCCATATATTCAAGCGCGATGCCTGCCATGATACGGTTCGTCAGCCGTAACTCATCCTCTTTGGAAAAACTCAACGCGATATGTCCGACAGGTTTTGTCACCTTATCGTTCATCCGTGACTGGGCATTGAAACTCATGGCGATAGTTTCCAGATTTTCCATAAACAAGCCTTCGCTTGCTACTATCTGCGTATCCTTCTTCTTGTCGATGATGTAATCCACCGCACCCTTGAAGTCGCTTCCTTTTACGATTTTCGCCATCATATCCCTATCTTGGTTATAAGTTCATGAATCCTTGCCACTGCCACCTTGCAGTCCCACCGTTCATCGTGGAAGCCTCCGGCGTTTGCCTTACGCGCAAGCTGGTTGAGATTGTTAGCCATGCCGCAGAGTTGGCGGATGTATCCGGCATGTTCCTCCGACAGCCGTTCTTTCACATGACCGTTACGGAAACATTCCCTCATGTACTCGCTTGGTGATACGCCCGCCTCATGCGATCGTGTCAGCAGGCGGAAGTAGTCGGCTGCCGTCATTTTCACTGCGATACGGTATTTCAGTTTCTCGGTTGCTTCCTTCTTGGGGCGACCTCCCTTGTTGCGTTCCTTGTGTTCCTTTGTCTGTTCCATATTTTATTCCTTTTAATTCGGTTACTGATTCAACTGTATAGACCGACGGGATGCCACCTCCTGCAATTTGGATGGTGGGTGGCAAGCGGTTTCGGTACACCCGAAACACAAACTTGCTACCTCCCAATCCTTAAGGAATGAGTTTCGGGCATCTCCCGTTTTTCTCATTCGGGATGTCATAATCCCAACCCTTTCTTCTTGGGTTTTACGATAGTTCTTGGCGGTGGACTAACGGCTAATTTCTGCCGGATTCCACGCAGGTAATCGTTCAGGTCTTTATGCCCTTTGTAGTTGTCGGAGAAGTCGCGGATGCGTCCGGCGAACTTCCTTTCCAATTCCCGATACGCCTTTCTTCCCGCCTCGTCATTGTCGAGCATGCAGTGGATACGTCCATACCCGTGCAGCACATCTATAGCTTTGGAAACATTGGCGGTCGAATTGAGGATGACGTAATCCTGCCTGTCAAGGTCGGGCAAGTTCGAGCAGTTCCTCTTCCGCAACGTGAGGAATGAAAGATAGTCCATCATGCCCTCGAATACAAGGCATTTCTCTCTCGCTTCTCCCTGTTGCCGAATATGGCTGATGTCTTTGGGTGCGACACAGCCTTTGAAAAAACGGTTACGCACTTCAAATCCTCCCGCCACATTCGGAAAACCGATGGCGAAATAGGGCTTGCCGTTATGGGTGAAGTGGAGCTCTTTACATTGCGCCTTTGCCAAAGCGATGTTTATGCCCCGTTCCTGCAAGTATCGGAGCAATGCCGGATGGGTGAGTTCGCCCACCTCCAAATGTTGGAAACTCGGTTCGGATGCCTGCTGGCGAAAAGAGAAAGATATGGGACGGATGTGTGGTGCCTGTTCCGCTATCTTGCCAAGCAGATAAGGCACATGGTCGGATGCGTACAGTACCCCTGCAAGTGCGATGATGTTACCACCTCTTCCCAGTCCATAATCGAACCACAGGTTGCGGTCGGTGTTCACCTTGAACGAGGCTTCCGTTTCCTGACGGAACGGGGATTTATACCACAGGCAGTTTCCCTGTTGCTTTACGGGCGAATAACCCAAACTTTGCAGATAGTCCGCAATTTTGATTTGTTTTGCTTCTTGGATGTTCATGATATAATTTCTATGGATTTGATGATGACTGTAAAAACGTTGATTTGATGAATGAGATATGTATTGTCCTATACGTTAATGCTTTATATTCTCAACATCTTCTCAACAAACCACTCACAAATAGAGAATCCAACAAACTGATGCTGTTTCCCTCTCAACTTTTCTTTTCGATTGTTGAGAATTTGTTGAGAGTGTATGCTGTTTATTATCAGTATGGTTATATCATTATTCATCAATTCAACAAAAAAAGAATAGTATTACAGGGATTCAAGTTGTTCCCTTGTGACGGTGTAGAAACGACCGACTCTTTTTATCGGCTCATATCGGCACTCCCGATTGTAATTGAATTGGTAAGTGGTATATGTAAGCCCGTTAGAGGCAGGAGTAAGTTTCCAACATTCCTGCAATACCTTTCTGACTTGGTGCTTCTCCACCTTTACCTGCGAATGTACCAGCAAAAGAAGAATGTCGTTGTGGCAGAACGAGAATGTGTCCGTGCCGACACTTTCCATAATGTCAAGGATAAGTTCGCACATCTCTATCTCCAATCGGTTGCGGTTGCTGCGGATAATCTTCTGCAAGGCTTCGGTATGCAGCAAAGAGGGCGCAAACCACATACGGCTTTCCTTTTCGGTGGAAAGTTGTCTGTATTGCAGGTAATACAGAAAGGCAGGTATCTCAGCTTTCAGCTTTTGCAGGAAGTCTGTGTCATCGGATTGCAGACGGTCTATCTTGCGCACCCAATAGCGTGTTTCACCTGCATCAATGATAACAGGCAGATACTCGTTGTTGGAGCATAGCACGAACTTGGCAAAGAACGCTATCTCGTCACGGTCTTTGCCTTTGGCTTCCACCTTGTAGGAAAGTGTGGTGCTGAGGTTCTTCAACCGCTCGCTGTCCTCCCTGCGGTTGAGCAATACCTCGTCCACCACGATGAGCAGTTTTCCTGCCCAGTCGGAATTGAACTGGCTGCGGAAGTCCTCGTTGGTATTGAAAGTGACATTGTTTTGAAACACAGCTTTCAGGAAGTTCAGGAATGTACTCTTGCCCGTGTTGCGTTCTTCTGATACCAACAGCAGGATAGGCAGTTTCTGCACGGGTTGCAGGTAGAGCAATTGAAGATAGTCCATGCCCAATTCATACTGTTCACCGAAGATATGGCGCACCAATGACCGGATACAGGGAAACTCGCCTTGTTGCGGACGGTGTCCTATCGGCTCGTAGAGGTTCAGGAACTTGTCCACCACGGGACGGTAGTCCACATGGTCGGGGACGGTGCAGAAGCCGTCGTACTTCGGCACGGTGGCGAGATAGTCCTTGCCGTAGTCCTGCCGCAGTGTTTCGTTGTTCCACACGATGCGCTTCTTCACATAGCCTCCGTTCAGACGGGGCTGGTTCACTAACTTGTAGAGGGTAGTACCCACACGGATAAACTCCTCATTTTCAAAGTTGCCTTGTTTCATTAGCACTTCATTTTTTTGTTTAATCAGTGCAAAACTCGGCAATTAGCGCAGAACGGATTAACAACTCACGCATACCTCACGTAAGATTTTCTTGGATTTGGCTTTATGACATACAACAAAAGCCCGAAGAAATGCCATTCTAATGGATTTTTCTTCGGGTTTGTCGTAATCGTACGTATGAATGGCAATACACCTATTCACATACTCGTATAAATACATTGTTGGCAATGGGAATACGCATAGGTCTCACTACTTCATGTCGTCATATCATTAGAACTTATGCCTGATAATTAGACATATCCCAACCATTTATACCCAGCGAAAAGAAGATATTTGTTTTCTCTTTTCGCAAGTACAGCCTTTTAAATATGGCATTGCGCACCTGTTCCGCACCGAAGCTGTCAATGCGGAAAGCAAGTGCGACTATCATCGGAAAGCTGAACACATCGGCATGATACCCGTTCTCCTGCCGAACATACTTCTGTACCTCGTATTCTTTTAATGCTCCACTGTTATAGATGTTTCTGATGGCAGAACGAAGTGTCGGAGCAATTACTCCGAACAGTTCCACCAATTCCGGCTCGCTCATCCAAATGTTTGAGACATTCTCCGGCATGATGATATTGCCGGATTCATTCACTGTTATGCTGTTTCTTCTCATACTCATGACATCGTTATTCCGTTAAACGTCTTACTCAGTTTGTCGCCGAACATGGTCAGGTCGTTGTCGAGCTTCTGCGTGGTTATCTTTGCGTAGAGTTGGGTCGTGACTATATTCGTATGTCCCAACACACGGCTTACGCTTTCAATGGGCATCCCCTTGCTCAAAGCTAATGTTGCGAAGCCATGACGACTGCAATGAAATGATATTGACTTGGTTATGCCACATTCCCTTATCATCCGTTTCAACGGTTTGCAGATAGACCAATAGTTCAAGCCGGGGAATATACGATTGTCTTTCTGCATCGGTCGGTAGCGTTCGACTATCTGCAAGGGTATATCCAGCAGCTTCACTTGGAAGGCGACTTTTGTCTTGTGGCGTTTGGACAATATCCACTTCTCGCCGTTCACCTCCACGATGTTGTCATTCGTCAGTTCCTGAATGTCCACGAATGACAAGGCGGTGAAACTGGCAAAGATGAAAATGTCACGGATGTATGCGAGCTTGCTGTCTGCAAACTCATGTGTCATGACCGCTTTCAGTTCATCCTCCGTCAGATATTCCCGTTCTTTCACATTGGGGCTGATATGAAACTGGATGAAAGGATTGCGCGGTATCAACCCGTTATAATGCGCTTTCATGACCACGCCTTTCAGCCACATACAGTTTGCCCATATCGAACCGTTCCGCAATCCGGCTTCAGTCGAGAGGTATGCGGCGAACTCCTTGATGAAATCGGGAGTAAGTTCCAACATGGACATATCGCTGCGTCTGTAAAACGACTTGATAAAGGCGGCTACATGGTTTCTTGCCCGTACACGTGCCCGATAGGTAGCCATTACCCTGTCTTTGCCTACCCGTTTCTTGAACACTTCGTTCTCACGGTCGAATGCTTTTAGCAGCGTCTCATACTCGCTGCCGATTCCCTGATAGGCGTTGCGCACCATCTCAGCCGTAACAAATGCCTCGCGGTCTGAAATGCGCTGGTAATGTTTGATGATTTGCGCCTTGATGTTGTCAAGGGCAAGGTTGATGTCTCGTGCCTCGCGGCTCTTGCCTTTCGCCTTGTTTCCTTTCACGTCCCAAAGCGTTTTCGGGATGTTCTGCTTACAACTGAACTGCGCCACAGTCCCGTTGATTGTCACTCGTCCCATGATGGGGACAATACCGTTTTTCTCCTTGCTGCCGTTCACGTAGAACAGAACCTTGAATGTGCTTCTTGCCATACTCGTTTTTTGTTTGCAAAGTTATTACTCAACGAGTTAGACCTTGATATGCCAACCTGTGCCACAAGCTGCCAAATACAACACGGTGTGTTAAAAATCACCATTCGGCGGGTAATGATTTGGAGACCGTTCTTCTTCATAAATCCGCTTTCCTTTACGTTACCTCGATTTTTCGCCTGTCCTCATTTGTCTTCGCAAACGCCTTATTGACAGGCATTACGAAGACATTTGTCCCTTTTTATTCGTCTTTTCCAGAGATTTGCTGTAACTTTGCTCTTAATATATAAATCATATCGATATGAAAAAGATAATATCTTCATGGATAGGCATTTTTGTAGGTTGTACTATTCTGGCAGCAGGTTTTGTTTACTTTATCAATCCTTATAATCTTGTTCCTGGCGGGGTGTATGGAGCCAGTATTGTGCTTCATAATCTGTTCCCTTCTATTCAGGTAGGTACTTTCGGTTATATGTTTGATATTCCTTTGCTTATCATTTCCGTGCTGGTACTGGGAGCAAAATTGGGAGCACGTACTATCGTGGCGGCACTATTCACTCCGCTTGCCATGAATGTGCTGTCTCTCCTCTCCTATCCTTCTGAAGAAGCGCTCCATCAGTTGGACCCTACACAGTTGCTGGGTGGCAGTCTGAATATGTCCGACCATTTGATGCTGACTTCTGTGATTGGTGCGGTGGTTATCGGTATAGGCTGTGGTATTGTAGTGCGTAGCCGGGCTACTACAGGAGGTACGGATATTGTGGCGATGATATTGCAGAAATATTGCCATATACGTTTTTCAAAGGCGATACTGCTGGTAGATGGCATTGTGGTGGGATTCGGCCTATTGGTTATCGGTTTCGGTATCGGAAATCCGGATGATGCTACACAACCTTCGTGGCATTTGTCTTTCTATTCACTGATAGCTATTTTTGTCACTTCGAGGGTATTGGCCTATGTGATAAATGGGGAGAAGAATGACAAGATACTGTTTGTCATCAGTGATATGCGCCTTACCGCTTTGCACGACTATATTCTTAAAGATTTGGACCGTACAGCCACTTGCATCAAAAGTAGTGGTCTTTATACCAATGTAGACAAGGAAATGCTGTTTCTTGTGGTGAGTTACAAGGAAGTGGTAGGTATCAAGCAGAAGATAAGGGAAGTAGACCCAAAGGCTTTTGTAGTGGTTACCGATGCTTATGATGCATTTGGTGAAGGTTGGAAAGAGCTTCCGATGGCAGGAGAGGTACAACCCGAATAAGTAGTAATAAACAATTGTTCATTCTGTTATTAACTGAATATATAGCTTAATATCAATTATTTAATAACTAATTATTTGTGTTGCTAACATAGTTTTCAACATGGTGTTAACGATAAGTTTTTTGTTTGAATGAACGGTATTGTTGCGAAGTCGATGATGTGGAACTTATGGCATGGTTGCCATAAATTGAGTGCAGGTTGTAAGCATTGTTATGTTTATCGTGGTGATGCCCGGCGAGAGGTGGACAGTTCGGTGGTGGTGCGGACAAAAAACTTTGACCTGCCTTTGCGTAAAAAGCGTAACGGAGAATTCAAGATACCACCTGGAACATTTGTCTACACCTGCTTTACTTCCGATTTCTTTGTGGAAGATGCTGACAAATGGCGGGCCGAAGCATGGGAGATGATTCGTTGTCGCAGTGACCTGCATTTTATGATGATTACCAAGCGTATAGACCGTTTTTCTGACTGTCTGCCCGATGATTGGGGAGACGGATATGATAATGTAACCATTTGTTGTACGGTTGAAAACCAGGCTTGCGCCGATTATCGCTTGCCCATCTATAGGAGAGCTCCCATAAAGCATAAGATAATAATCTGTGAACCGCTGCTGGAAAGGATAGATTTAAGTACTTATGCTGTTGGCGAATGGATTGAACAGATAGTTGCAGGGGGAGAATCCGGTTACGAAGCCCGCCCTTGTGATTTTGAATGGGTGATGGACCTTCGCAGAATTTGTGTGGAAAATAAAGTGGACTTCTGGTTCAAGCAGACCGGTTCTAAGTTCGTCAAAGACGGAAAGACATATAATGTGAAACGCCAATTTCAACATTCGCAGGCACGCAAGGCGGGAATAAACATCAGTTTATAATTGTCCGCTTTCTACCATCAATATCACCCGTTCGGTCAATGCATCGTCTCCCATAGGGTCGTATTGTTTTTTTAGACTGGCGCCGAAGAGTGCGGCAAAAGTCTGGTAGAAACCGGCTTTGAAAGGGCCCATAAAAGCTTTTACCAGTTCATATCCGGTGGAGTTGGTCTGTCGGTCTACCAGTTTTATTAACAGTTTGCCTTGGGCAAAGGTAAGTTTCTTCATGCGGGGAGTGTATTGCTCCTTCAAGCTTTTCTCTACTGCTTTCATGTGTTTCTGGCGGGCTTTCTCGGTGGGCAGGGTCATCATGTATTCGTAGGTTTCAATGATGGCACGGTTAATCTCCTTGGAGATGGGAAGTACCTTCTTTACGTCACGAATGAGTTTGTAGTACTTGTTCATGTCGCGCTTGTTCTTGAATTTAAGCGGCTTGAAGATGTAGACAGTGGGGAGCTTGACATAAGGGATGGTATCTCCTTCGTAAACGCACATGGGAGTAAGATAGACACTCTTTTGCGCAGCAGACTGTGGTTGCTGCTGTGCAAAACATTTCAGGCTTCCGAGAGAAAGAAACATGATGAGTATTACTATGTTAAGCCTTGCGTTCATGTTGCAAAAGTACACCATTCTGTGTAATGTTGTTGCATCATGTTGATTTTTCCTTGCTCAATTAACTTATTTAAGGTAACTTCGCTTCCCAAAACATGAAAGTGACCTACTATTAATGGAATTACTCAAGATAGGAGTTTTTGTAAGTATGCTGTCAATGACTCCTATGCTTGAAGCTCAAAATATATCCGGCCTTCAGAAAGAACAGCCTTTACTTCTTTTGGAAGAAAATTTGGAACAACTTTCCATCGGGAATGAGGAAGAATACGGTTGGGAAGATGAATTGGAGGAGTTGTCCCGACGTCTGCAAGAGCCTGTCAACCTCAATGCCGCCACTAAACGGCAATTGGAGCAGTTTCCTTTTCTTACGGATATACAGATAGAGAATCTTCTGGCTTATGTCTATATACACGGACAGATGCAGACCATTTATGAATTGCAACTGGTGGAGGAGATGGATAAACGTACCATCGACCTACTGCTGCCCTTTGTCTGTGTGCGGGCAGTGAAAGCGGGTAGGGGGTATCCTGCTTTAAAATCTATACTGAAATACGGGAAACACGAAACATTGGCACGTTTGGATGTACCGTTCTATATCCGTAAAGGATATGAGAAGAATTACCTGGGACCTTCCCTTTACCATTCTTTGCGCTATAATTTTCATTATGGAGATTATCTCCAAATAGGCGTGACGGGAGAGAAGGATGCCGGAGAACCCTTCTTTGCCCTGCACAACAGAAAAGGCTATGATTACTATTCTTTCTATTTTCTGATAAAGAATCTGGGGCGGCTGAAGGCTTTGGCATTGGGCAATTACCGTCTGAGCTTCGGGCAGGGACTGGTACTTAGTACGGATTTTCGTTTAGGAAAAACATTCTCTATGTCTACAACAGAATATCGTACCGGAGGCATCCGTAAGCATAGTTCTACCGATGAGTACAATTATTTCCGGGGAGTGGCGGCAACGGTGGGAGTATTGCCTTACTTGGATATTTCGGCTTTCTATTCGCATCGCTCCATGGACGGTGTGGTGGAGGATGGCGAGATAACTTCCATTTACAAGACGGGATTGCATCGCACGCAGAAGGAGGCAGATAAAATGAATGCCTTTGCCTTGCAGGTGATAGGTGGAAACATGACCTATGAAAAGAACTCTCTGAAGGTGGGAGTGACGGGGATTTACTATTTTTTCAACCATCCTTACAAGCCTCGGTTGAACAAGTATGCAAAGTACAATCTTCATGGAAGTGATTTCTATAATGTGGGCATGGATTATAGGTATCGTCTGGGCCGTTTTGTCTGGGTGGGGGAAGCGGCAACCGGCAGTAAAGGCTATGCGTTGCTGAACCGGCTGAAGTATAATCTTTCTTCCGATTATCATCTGCTACTTGTTCACCGGTATTATTCATATGATTATTGGACTTTGTTTGGGCGTTCCTTTGGCGAAAGCAGTATGCCGCAGAATGAGAACGGATGGTATCTGGCAGCAGAGGCCACACCTTTCGCCCGGTGGAAGTTTTTCACTTCACTGGATGTGTTTTCTTTTCCTTGGTGGAAATACCGTATAAGTAAGCCCTCAAAGGGAGTGGATGCCATGTTTCAGGTTACTTATACTCCTCGAAAGAGCCTTTCGATGTATTTTAATTATCGGTACAAACAGAAAGAAAGAGACGTGACGGGTACAAGCGGTGCAGTTATCGAACCTATCTATCACCATAAACTCCGTTATCGGCTGACCTATATGCCGGGAAGATATATCTTTCGTACTACAATAGATTATAACCACTTCCGTCAGCAGGATGGGGAAGGGTATCGCTTTGATAGACGGCAAGGTTATCAGTGTACTCAATTTTGCTCGTACACTTTCCCCTTCCCTCTGTCAGTTTCCGTGCAGGGAACCTGGTTTCATACGGACGATTACGATTCGCGTGTTTACGCCTCCGAGTGTGGATTGTTATATACTTTCTATACCCCTTCCTTCTATGGCAAAGGGTTCCGTTACTCCGCTCATCTGCGATATGATTTGAGTAAGAACTTCATGTTTCTTGCCAAATTCGGACAGACGGTTTATCAGGATAGGGAGACGATTGGTTCGGGCAATGATGAGATACCGGGAAATAGGAAAGCGGACTTGCAGATGCAACTGCGTATCAAGTTTTAGAGGAATGATTGATAGCTTTTTTATTTCTTTCTTTATCTTTGTCCGTATGATAATCCAAGGATGAACTCTGGAGTGCTAAGATTAGTAGATACTCGGAGTATTAAATAGTAAATAGTAAATAGTAAATAGTAAATCGTCAAATAGTAAATAGTATGACTGTCATTTATCCATCCCCCATATTCGGTCCCGTTCATTCCCGCCGTCTGGGAGTATCTTTGGGAATAAATTTATTGCCGGCAGACGGCAAAGTATGCACCTTCGACTGTATTTACTGTGAATGTGGCTTCAATGCCGACCATCGTCCCAAACAGCCGTTGCCTACGCGCGAAGAAGTCCGTTCGGCCCTTGAAGCCCGCCTGCGGGACATGCAGCAAAACGGACCTACACCGGATGTACTGACTTTTGCCGGTAATGGAGAACCGACGGCACATCCCCGTTTCCCCGAAATCATAGAAGATACACTTGCCTTGCGCGACAAGTATTTTCCGAATGCAAAGGTGAGCGTACTGAGCAATTCTACCTTTATTCATCGTCCTGCCGTATTCGAAGCTTTGAACAAGATTGACAACAACATCCTTAAACTGGATACGGTGGATGAAGAGTATGTCCGTGTACTTGACCGTCCTACCGGACATTACTCCATCCGGGAGATTATAGAAGGGATGAAAGCGTTCAAAGGGAACTGCATTATCCAGACCATGTTTCTCAAAGGAAGTTATAAAGGACAAGATATGGATAATACATCCGATAAATTTGTTCTTCCCTGGCTGGAAGCTGTCAAGGAGATTGCTCCCCGCCAAGTGATGATTTATACCATCGACCGTGAAACGCCCGACCATGATTTGCAGAAGGCCACTCATGAGGAACTGGATCGCATTGCAGAACGGATACGTGAAACGGGTATACCGGTAAGTGTTTCTTATTAATAATATACTTATGAAATCAATAGCAATTAAAGATTTAAGCGAGAACTTCTTCGAAGTGATAGGCAAAGAGTGGATGCTGGTTACGGCAGGCAGTAAAGAACATTTCAACACCATGACTGCCAGTTGGGGAGGTATTGGCTGGCTTTGGAACAAGCCGGTGGTGTTTGTCTTTATTCGTTCCGAGCGCTATACGTATGAGTTTATGGAGGAGAACGAATATTTCACCCTTTCTTTTTTAGGAAAGGAAAACCGGAGCATTTACAACCTTTGTGGCAGTAAATCGGGTAGGGAAGTGGATAAGGTAAAGGAAACTGGTCTGAATCCTATCGTTACCGAGCGGGGAAACATTCTCTTTGAGCAGGACCGCCTGGGATTGGAGTGCCGCAAGCTTTTCATTACCGATATGAAAGAAGAACTCTTTCTCGACCATTCCGTCTACGAGCGTTGGTATGGCGGTGACCACGGTGGATTGCACCGGGTTTATGTAGCCGAGATTGTAGATGCCTGGGTAAAGGAATAGCTCCTTTACCACAATTTCAAGTCATATTCGGCTTCCACCTTCTCTTCTATTTCATCCGGAAGGGCGGGGAAGAAGTCGATACCTGTAATACGTTCCACTTCGTCCACTGTATTGACGTAGCTGTCCAATGGATGATTGCCTGATGCATTCTTATAAATGAAGCCGATGGCTTTGGGGGGATTGCTGTCTGCACACAGAACGACCTTGAAGAATGCTTCGGGCACTGTAATTTTGTGCTTCTTACCAATGGTACGGTGACGTTGGTCATAGAGAATAGGACCGCATACAATGTATATCTTGCCTTCTTCTTGTGCCCAACGGCGGCATGACTCTTCCAGTTCTTTCCAGTCGCCACGGTTTAGATTGTGGTTCTGCGGGCAAATGTTTGTCATGTAGAAGCTCTCTTGCATGGCTTTCCAGTGCCAGCGGTTGTCACCGGCCGGACACATATGTCCGCGGTCCATGCCGGCTCCTTTGTAGTCATCGGTGGTTACTGCCTCGTGCTCAGGCAGGTCGGGGTCGGGCAGGAACTTGTCTGTACGGCTTTCACGCTCCATCAGTTTTTCGGGAGTGAGTTCCCAGGCTACCCAATTGGGTATCTTTAAATCTTTGTTGTAGGATACTGTGTAGCCTTTCCGCTGGAGAATCTGTTCGGAGACGTTCTTCAGCTTTGCCGGTATTTCAAGGCGTGTGCCTGCCGTGAGTTCTATCTTGGCAGGCGTAGAACTCTTTTGCCTGGCATCCGAAAGTATCTTTGCAACGGGTTCATAGGCAAGGCAGACCGCACATATAAACAATATAAGATAATAGACGCCTTGCGATTGTTTCTTTTTTTTTCGTGCCATGCCGGGATTAGTGTTGGATAATCATTTTGGCCCTTTCCAGTGCCACATTTATGTTCGGACAGATATTTTCTTCGCCCAACAGCTCATAGAAGCCCGATTTTTCCAGTACCTTATGTACCTTTTCATTGACACCGGAGAGCACAATGGTTATTTTTTCCTTTTGGGACATCTCACAAAGGCTTGTCAAGTTGTGGATACCGGTAGAATCGATGAACGGAACTTTACGCATGCGGATGATGCGCACTTTGGGGCGGTCGCCCAGCCGCGCCATGATTTCTTCGAATTTGGTGGCGATGCCGAAGAAGTAAGGACCGTTTATTTCATATACTTCCACATCCTCGGGGATTATCAGGTGCTCGTCATTGCTTGCAATGTCCGATTCTGCATTCGGGTCTATTTCATCTTTGATGACGGATATTTCGGTAGTCTCCATGACGCGGCGCATAAACAGCACGCAGGCAATCACCAGACCTACTTCAATGGCAATAGTCAGGTCGAAGATGACGGTCAGGAAGAAAGTAATCAGCAGTACCGTGACATCCGATTTAGGATTCTTCAATAATGCCTTGAACGTACGCCAACCACTCATGTTATAGGATACTATGACCAGTACACCCGCCAGGCAAGCCATTGGGATATACTGTGCCAGCGGCATGAGGAACAGTAGGATAAGCAGCAATACCACTGCATGCACCATGCCTGCTACGGGAGTTTTTCCTCCGTTGTTGATGTTTGCCATGGTACGCGCGATGGCTCCGGTGGCAGGGATACCGCCAAACAGCGGGGTAGCCATGTTGGCAACACCTTGTGCTATCAGTTCCGTGTTGGAATCGTGTTTGTCGCCTATCACACCATCGGCCACGGTGGCAGACAGCAAAGATTCGATGGCACCCAGTACAGCGATTGTAATGGCTACGGGGAACAAGTTCTTTATCGCTTCCCAATCCAGGGCAGGCATCACGGCATCCGGCAGTTCGGCACGGATGCTGAAACGGTCGCCGATGGTATCGATACAATCAATGCCTCCATATACTTTCATCAGCCAGACTGCCACTGTCACCACGATGATGGCAATAAGTGACCCCGGAATCTTCTTCGAGAACCGCGGTGTAATGGCAATGATGAAGATGCTGACAATACTTACAATCGTGTTCCACCAGTTTACGGTATCGAAATGTCGGAAATAAATCATCCATTTTCCTACAAAGTCTCCCGGAACTTTCTCTCCTCCGAACGTCAACCCGAAAATATCGGCAATCTGCGTAGTGAAGATGGTGACGGCAATACCGCTTGTAAAACCTACGATGATGGGATAGGGGATAAACTTAATGACAGCTCCCAGTTTGAAAACTCCCAGCAGGATGAGCAGTACGCCTGCCATCAGTGTGGCGACAATAAGCCCCGATTCACCGTATTGCTGGATGATGCCATAGATAATGACGATGAACGCACCGGTCGGTCCTCCAATCTGTACCTTGCTCCCACCCATCAGGGAGATGATGAAACCGGCTATGATAGCCGTAATGATACCTTTCTCCGGTGATACGCCGGAGGCGATACCGAATGCAATGGCAAGCGGGAGGGCAACGATACCTACAATGATACCTGCCATCAGGTCTGCCATGAACAGTTCTTTAGAGTAATTTTTTAAAGCCGTGTATAGCTTTGGTCTGAATCCGAACGCTTTCATTATAATCTACTTTTTTATACGTTTTTTTATACAGAATGTAATGTATATATTGCAAATTGCCTGCAAAAGTAGATAAAATAATGGATATTAGTGAACACAACTGTGATGTATTTTGTTTTCCTTATCAGATATGTGCTATTAATTATGTCTGAAATACCTCTTCGGGTTATCGGTGAAGATAGATTCTTTCTATAAGACGATAAATAAATCCGATGGGGCAGAGGTGTGATTATTCCAAACTAAATTCGTAATTTTGTGTTGTTTATAAACAGTACGAACGACATTTATACGTAATTATATTAACTAATAAAAAAAGAGACTATGGCTAAAAGTGTTAAAGGAACTCAGACTGAGAAGAATCTGCTGACTTCATTCGCTGGTGAATCACAAGCAAGAATGCGTTACACTTATTTTGCAAGTGTAGCCAAGAAAGAAGGTTACGAACAAATCGCCGCTATTTTCACAGAAACGGCTGACCAGGAAAAGGAACACGCTAAACGTATGTTCAAGTGGCTGGAAGGCGGTATGGTGGAAATCACCGCTTCTTATCCTGCAGGTGTTATCGGCACTACCCTGGAAAATCTTCAGGAAGCTGCTGCCGGCGAACACGAAGAATGGTCATTGGATTATCCTAAGTTTGCTGATATTGCAGACGAAGAAGGTTTCCCCGAAATCGCTCTTATGTACCGTAACATCGCCATTGCCGAAAAGGGACACGAAGAACGTTATCGCGCTTTTATCCAGAATATAGAGACTGCCAGCGTATTTGCCAAGGAAGGCGAAGTGGTATGGCAGTGCCGCAACTGTGGTTTCATCTACACCGGTAAGGAAGCTCCTCAGGTATGCCCGGCTTGCTTGCATCCGCAGGCTTACTTCGAAGTAAAGAAGTCAAACTATTGATGATAATTTCCTCATAGAGAGAACAAAGTCCCGCAGAGCGAAAGCAAGCTCTGCGGGGCTTTTTGTTTGCTGTGACAGTCATATAGCTTGTAATTGCTGCACATTTGCTGCAGCGTCACTGCAAACAAATTGCAGTGCGACTGCAAAACTGTTGCAGTGCTGTTGCAAATCAATTGCAGTGCTGCTGCAAACCGGTATGCAGTGACGCTGCAAAAAGTATGCAGTCGTTTTGCAGTGGCTGTACAGTACGACAGCAAGCTGTGTATGGCGATGCTGCAGCGGGCAGAGAAGGATTAATAGCCGGTTGTTGGAGATGTAGGGGGATTAATGGTTGCTTGGAACACTATTGAAAGTGCTTCATAACTGTTGGCAGCATCGGTTATTTCAAGCAGTTTCTCCCAGTTGGCTACCGGTTCCGTCTTGTGGTTGATGCGTTTTTCGGCTTTTATTCTTAATGTTCCGTCTTCAGTGGTGGCTTGGACAATGAAAGCGCCGCAGTCGTTTTCTACTTTTACGTTCAGTCTTTCCAGGCCTTCGGGAGAAATTCGATAACCTTCCGGCAGATTGACTGTGATGTCCCATTGGTAACAACGGGGCATCTCCCAATAAATGTCCTCCTTGCGCAGGCGTTGTTCGCCTTTCAGCTCTGGCTGTGACCCTATCAACCGACCTACGGAGAGAACAAAGTTTGTACCCGCTTTCTTTACGTATCCGTCCAGTACATAGTCCACTTGATAGGCAAGTGCCGCACTGTCTGCCCGGTTTCCGATGCTGAAAAGCTGGTAGCCGAGGAGTGTTTCCAGTCCTTCTTCCGAGCCATGATAACCGATGATTTCATTACGGTAACGCTCTTTCTCCTGCTCCCGTTCACGGCGGTAACTTTCGCGCAGGTCGGCATGGAATTTTTCTTTGGTTTCGTCGTAGATGGTGGCTGTAATACCCAGTTGGCGACGAACGGAGTTGTAAAGGTCCTCATCCATAATGAGGTAGGGTTGGAAGTGTTCTTTCAGAGCACCGCTCATCTCTTCCCGGCGGCTGATGTGGAGAGTGGTGCCGCTTATAGAAGCGTTTATGGTAGCCATATCCCGGTTGTCTTGGGGGGTGGTGGAGGGAAGGGTAAGGCATGTGTTGTCTTCCAGTATGGCTTCTTCGCCTTGCAGGCTGGCAGGCACTTCACCGGGAACAGCATAGCAGGCCGGTGGAGTATAGCATTTTCCGTTGGATTCCAGATAGATAAACCAAGTGGTATTGCTGTAGTTGATGAGCTGGTCCAGAGGCTCCCGGGTATCTTTGGTCGTGATTCCTGTCCGGTGGGGAATACCTGCTTTTTCCAGAAGTTCGTGCATCAGCAGGATGAAACTGGCGGGAGTATAGTCTGCACCGTTTTCCATATACCGGTAATAGCAGTATTGGTAGAGGTAGTCCATCAGTTTCTTATCGCTCCATCCTTCGGCTTGACGGGCTTTGAGGGCTTTGGATATTTCGCCTTTCCGTCCGCTGCGCAGACCGGACCAGTTGGTGCCGGGAGCCTTCATGGAGGCACGTGTGTCATCTGTCATCAGTTTTGGATTGGGGTTGGCATATAGTCCCGGCTTGCGGGCGCTGGGTGGCATCCAGGCATAGGGTGTCTTGCTGTTGTAGATGTACATCAGAATCATGGGCGTTTGCCGGGCACTGTTGTACCAGAAGTCGGGAATGACACGTCCGGAGTCTCCGGTATGCAAGTCGAGGATATGGTTTCCTTCGGTATCGGTGCTATGGTCGAAGTTCCTTGCTCCGTTCAGGCAACGGTAGAAAGTGCTCAGCTTGGGGTCTATCTCGCAATGGACGGAATAGGCAAGCAGAGGATAGCTGTCCATAAAGTAAAAACCGAAAGGTTCGGGGTTCTGGTTGTTCAGTATGGTGTATCGTACGAAGAACAAGTCGATGATGTCTCCGATTTCCAGTCCGGGTACGGCCAGCTTGTTCCATTTCTCTTGGATGTTGTGGCTACGTGGGTGGCCGCCTTCATCGGTTTCCATGTACTCCTGCGGGGCTGTTTCCTGAATTGTTCCGTCCGGTTTGATGATGCGCACACCCAGTATACGCTGTTGTTCATTGCGGGTGTAGCGTTCTTTTTCCTGGGAAAGGAAGCTGAACTGTGACATCTCTTCCAGTGCACTTTGGCTGTTGATGTATACCATTTGGCGGTAGATGCTGCGGCAGGTTATCTGTTGTTTGGTCAATCCCATTCCCCACCAGTCCAACTTGGTTTTCCGGGTTACCTCCAGACGGCTGTGTGCGGCAAGGATAACGGCGGGTTCGTTTCTGTATTTCTCGGGTACAGTCATATTTTTAAAGTCGGGCAGGTTCAGCGACCATACTTCATTGCGCACTTCGCTTACGAGCGCAGCATATTTGTCTTCTTCCTTTTGGGCATTTAGTCCCGAAGTGGCAAGTAACATCAGCAGCAGTAGGAAAGAACGTGTTGTTTTCATGGTGATGGCGTTTTATGTTCAATTATTTGTTTAAAGGGTGCTTTGCCGGATTACTATCTGTTCGTTGCAGGCTTTTTTCCATTGTCGCAGGGCATCATTCCAAGCAGGGATAAGAGCAAGTGGAATACGTTTTCTGCGTATCTCCATCACTTTTCGGAAGTGGATATATCCTGCTCCGGCGCGGTAGGAGCAACTGAGGATGCCCTGATTCGTTTCAATGTGAAAGTCTGCAGGCAAATAAGACACGGCATATCCTTGTGGAATATCAATCGTTACCTCGCGTACAATACGGCATCTCCACGGCAGTAGGTAATCCTGCTTGCGGCGGGTGGTGTCAATGGGCTGGTGGAAGAAATCTTCGTGCGGGTCTGCTTCGAGGCAGTACTCTCCATCGGCCGATTGTACGGCAGCGGTATTGTTTATCTGATTGTTTAGCAGGTCTGTCTGCTTCTCCTTGGGGGTGTCATGGTAGAGACTGAGCAGGTATTCCTTGTATTCGCCCGTACTTACGCGGGTGGCGGTGCCTTTCAGGGTAGGGGGATTGCTGTCCGTCATCAAGCGATAGTGATAATTGAGACTGTCCGTAGAGGCGGAGGCATCCTGCTGGGGAAGAGTCAGTATCAGGCAGCTGTCTCCGTTTTCTACCAGTGCTTTTCGGCCTTGTATACCTTGGGGGATGTCTTCGGGCGGTAGGTATCGGTAGGTGGCATCCAGGCAATATCTTTTCCCTTGATGGAAAAGAAGGCAGAAGGCATGGTTGATGGCAGCCAGTGTCGGTACTTCGTCGGGAGAACTGGCGATGTCGTCCGTACCGATATAGGCCATTCGGGCATCGAATCCTTGGGCTTTCAGCAATGTGCGCAGCAGGAGTGCCATTCCCTTGCAGTCGCCGTAACGTTTGCGCAGCACTTCGGCAGGCCGGTCGGGCCGATGTCCTGCCAACCCGTTTTCAAAGGCGATGTAGCGTATGTTCTGCTGTACGTAGGCATAGGTACGGTGTATCTTCTCCAGTTCATCGGTGCATCCGGCAGTAATTTCATCCGTTAGCATTTCGGCTTGGGGGAGAGTGCAGTCCACCTCGGCCAGTCCGTTCAGCCAGCGGTACATATCCTGCACATCCGCAAAGGAACCGGTTACCAGCAGATGGGGATAGAGGCAGTTGTCTGCGGGAGCAGCTTCTTCCTTTCGGGTGGCAGGTACTCCTTTTAAGGTGTAGACAAAAAGGGAATCCCCTTCCTTGTTCACGCTCTTTTCACACCGGATACCGGGACCGAAGTTCTTCTCCACCAGCCGGAAACGGGACAATGCGGCAGGAATGGTGACGGTGATACGTTTCTCGCGGATGAAGTATTCCTCCGGAAAGTAGATACGTGTAAAGTAGCGCAGGTCATGGAAGGTACGGCTGAACTGTACGGCCGCCTTTTTCCCCTGCCGGCTTAGGGAGAGGTTGAAGTAGCAGATGCGGGTATCATCGAAGAATACATTTTCCGGTGTGGCATGGCGGTGGATGGCTTTGGGGGCAAGTACTCCCTTGGCCCTGGCTTCGTCCAGGGAGATGAATTCGCCATAGAACATATGAGGTTGTACGGTAGCTCCCATTCGTGAAGCTTCATATTCGGTCTTTCGGGTGTTTTGTACGATGGGGTTGTTTCCCGGGCCTTCTTTAAAAACATAGCTGTCTTCACAGCAGTTGATGATGATATTGTCGTCCATCGTCTGACTGTAGAGACAGCTTGAGAAAATATACAAAAAAATGAAAGAGAAATATTGTTTCCTCATGATGGAGAGGATTTATGTTTATTTCTTGGCGTGCGGATAGTCTATCGTGTAGTGCAGTCCGCGGCTTTCCTTGCGTTCCATGGCTTGCTTTGTTATCAGGTATCCTACGTTTATCATGTTGCGCAGTTCGCACAGCTCTCGGGTAGCCTTGCTCCGCTTGAAGAGTGCTTCTGTCTCCTCGTAAAGTATGTCCAGTCGGTTCCAGGCACGTGTCAACCGGGTATTGCTGCGGACAATGCCTACGTATGCCTCCATAATCTGGTTCACTTCCTTCATGCTTTGTGTGATGAGGACACGTTCTTCGGTGGAAATGGTACCTTCGTCGTTCCATTCGGGAATGTCTTCGTTGAAGTCATAACGTTCCAGTACGCTCAGCGCGTGTTTGGCTGCCGCGTCGGCATAAACCACGGCTTCAATCAGTGAGTTGCTTGCCAGACGGTTGCCGCCATGCAGTCCGGTGCACGAACATTCGCCGATGGCGTACAGGCGGCGGATGCTGCTCTGTCCGTCCAAATCCACCTTGATGCCACCGCAGAGATAATGGGCGGCGGGGGCTACCGGTATGTATTCCTTTGTAATGTCTATACCGATGCTGAGGCATTTCTTGTATATGTTAGGGAAGTGCTTCTTGGTTTCTTCGGGGTCTTTGTGGGTGACGTCCAGATACACATGGTCCTCACCGCGCTGTTTCATTTCGTTGTCGATGGCACGCGCCACGATGTCACGCGGGGCCAGTGAGAGTCGCGGGTCGTACTTCTGCATGAATTCTTTTCCGTCTTTGGTACGCAGCACGCCGCCATAACCGCGCATGGCTTCGGTGATGAGGAACGAGGGGCGGTCTCCCGGATGGAAAAGGGCTGTGGGATGGAACTGGATGAATTCCATGTCTTTCACTGCTCCCTTGGCACGGTAGACCATGGCAATGCCGTCTCCCGTGGCCACCAGCGGGTTGGTGGTATGGCGGTAAACGGCTTCGCAACCGCCCGTTGCCATGATGGTGACTTTGGAAAGGAAGGTATCCACCTCGCCCGTCGCTTCGTTCAGCACATAGGCACCGTAGCACTTGATGCCGGGGGTGTGGCGGGTAACGATGATTCCCTGGTGATGCTGGGTAATGATTTCCACAGCGTAATGGTCGGTCAGTACGGTGATGTTGGGGTGTTGCTTCACAGCTTCAATGAGGCTGGTCTGTATCTCTGCACCCGTATTGTCCTTATGGTGGAGGATGCGGAATTCGGAGTGGCCGCCTTCTTTGTGCAGGTCAAACTCTCCGTCCTCCTTTTTGTCGAAGTTCACTCCCCATTTGATAAGCTCCTTGATTTGTTCGGGGGCATTGCGCACCACCTTCTCTACGGCTTCACGGTCGCTTATCCAGTCACCCGCAATCATGGTATCTTCGATATGCTTTTCAAAATTGTCTACGGCCAGATTGGTGACAGAGGCGATACCTCCTTGTGCAAAATAAGTGTTTGCCTCTTCCAAACCTGCCTTACAAATGAGGGCTACTGTTCCTTTATGCGCTACTTTCAGCGCAAAACTCATACCGGCAAGTCCGGAGCCGATAACGAGAAAATCGAACTTTCTTACCATAGGTTTTGTGTATTAAACGCCGCAAAGATAGTGTAAACCAAACGTAGAGCAAAATAAGCGGGCTTATTTTTATTTGTTATGTAAGGTATTGTTTCAATACTTCATCCAGGGATTTTTCTTTGGGCAATTCCATGTTCTTGCGCATGCGCGAACGGACTACGTTTACACTATTCCGGTTGATTCCCATGATAAGGGCTATTTCGTCGGTACTTTGGTTCATGCAGATGAGCATGGCCAGCAATTCTTCGTTGCGGGTCAGTTGAGGATAACTTTCGCGGAGCTTGGGCAGATAAGAAGGATGTATGGTGGCAAACGACCGGCGGAATGTGTTCTCATCTTCCCTGCTGAGCAGGCTTTGCACGGTGAGCTGGCGAATGGAGTTGAGGTTATTGGTAGCCATGGCCCGTTCTATTTCTTCCGTCAGTTGTTCGTTGCGGCGGTTCAGGTCTTGCTGCCGGGTAATGAGGGTCTGTATTTCCCGTTTGTTGTTTTCTATAAGCTGGTGGTTGGCCTTCCTTCGGATGATGAAATAGGCTGTAGTGGTGATAAGTAGCAACAGTAATGTAATGGAGATGCAGATGTTGTAGAACAACTGCTGTTGCTGCCATTGCACTTGTGCCGAGAGCAGTTTGTTTTCTTTCTCTTTTTGGTTGGCATCAAACCGGATGTTGGCTGCTGCCACAGCACGTTTCTTTTCGTTATTGTCCAGAGAATCGGCAAACTGTCGGTTACGGATGTAGCAACGAGCAAAATCGTCGTTCATGCCTTTGGCCAGATAGTAATCCATTAATATCTCGTTGGCATCGCGGCCTTCCATGAACTTCATGTTGATGAGGTCTTGTGCAGCCCGGTCTATCAGGTGTATGCCGTTTTGCTCCTTCCCGGTTTGCAGTAAGGCCCGGCCTAGGTGGAGGTTGAGTTGGTATTTGGCCCATTGGGGCATCCGCACGGTATCGGGACAGATGCTAAGGGCAAGTTGCAGTGCTTTTTCCAAAGAGTCGGGATAGTCCAGATAACTGTTTACCGTTTCTACTTTGTTTACGAATACACCCTTAAAGCTGTTTTGTATCATTGACAACTTTTCTCCCAGCCTGAGGTAGTGGAATACAGAGTCCTTTTGATTCATGTTACGAAAGATCTGGGCACGGTAGCGGTACAAGTCTCCCAGTCCGAAGCTGTCTTTCAGCATGGAGTAGTATTGGGCTTTTTTGTTCATTTCCAGGGCCTGGTCGTACATACCCAGTTCGGCGTAGAGATTAGCTTGTTCTCCGTAGGCAATCACTACATTTCCAGGTGCTATGCTGTCGTTGTAAGTGGCTATGGCTTCTTGGTTAGTGGCTATAGCTTTCTCGTATTCGCCACTGAGGTGGTAATAGATGCCCAACCGTGACATTATCCGCAGCATGTTCGGGAAGTTTCCACCTTTCCGGTAGACATCTATTGCTTTTTCCAAAATTTGGATAGCTTTGGGTAGATTGTTTCCGGAGTACATGTAGACACCGCTTATGATTTCTGCCTGCCGGATAAAGTCATTGGCACTGGTACAGACCGGTAACTGGAGGTAGTCTTCTGCCAGTCGGACAGCTTCCGGGTTATTGCCATACAGTTGGTTCAGTCCGGCCTTGAAGCTCAGCAGTTCGTGTGGGCAATGTTCGCGGATGAGGGGATGGTTTCCAATGCTGTCCATATAGTCGATGCCGTCTTTGTATTGTTTGGTGTTTATGTAATTGTTCCCGCAGGCATTAAATATCTTGCGGGCATAGTAAATCAGGGTATCTGTAGTTCCGTTTTTTTCTGCCGATTCCAGGATTTCGGGCAAGGTCTGTTTGGCAAGATCCAACGTTTGTTGCGCTTTGTTTTCGAGTAGTAAGGCATTGATTTGTTGAAGGACATTGTTCCAATGCCTCACTTCGTCTTGTTCCGAAGAGGTGGAGCGGTTGGTGCAGGCTACAGCTACGAGAATCAGAAGTAAAAATGAAAGTTTTTTGGCATTCATATTTTGTGGACTGTTTGTTTTGTAAGGCAAAGATATAATTTCTTAATTTAAAATTTACAACAATAGACTTGTTTTTTGTTTCTTGTTAATTATTTGATAATAAATATAATATGAAATTGTATATCAGATTGTATATCGTATTCTTATGGTTAGGTTGTGCATATTTTGCAAATTTGTATAAAACGATTGTAAATATGTATAATGGTGAAATAAGATACAATGAAAACAAAGAAAACAGTGACACCTTTTAATATGCAGGAGATTGCCAGAGCTTTGCGCGAAATGATTTCGGAAGATTCTCCCAATGCTTCGGAGGCTTTGTTGTCCGGAACTCGTGAGGCTGTATTCCGTGAAATCTTTATTTTTCATTATCCTTCTTTTTTAGAGAAACTTTATCAGTCTATTCCGGAGGTGGATAAGGATGAAGAACTGATATGTATGCTGGTAGCTCTTGGACAGTCTGTAAAGGAGATTGCAGAACTGATTTATTTTTCGCCGGAACGGGTAGAATTGTTATGTGCTTCGGTCTGCCGCAAGCTGAATGTGACGGAAGTTCGAAAAATGGAGATACTAATGAAGAAGTTGTTATCATAAAAATACGTACCTTAGCGGCAAAAATCAGATAAAATGAATCGAATCTTTCATGCGCGCATTGCTATGGGGCAGTATCTGTTTCTCATCCTGATAGGTATTCTCGCCGTCTATATGCTTTGGTACAAGTCTCCGTTCCTGGCTGCTATTTTCATGCTTTGGCTGGTGGTTATTATCGAGAAGCTGATTCATACCACCTATACCGTAACGCCCGACGGGAAGTTGGTGCTGTCCTTCGGCCGTTTCTCCCGGAGTAAGGAAATTCTGATGAAAGACATCACTTCTGTGGAGCGTGCTTCTTCCATGCAGGTAGGGCGGTTTGCGGTGATGCGCTATGTGCTCGTGAAATATGGCGAGGGCAAGTGTGCAGTGCTTCTTCCCGTCAAGGAGGAGGAGTTTATCCGGTTACTGGAGGAACGGAGAGGGTGAGCAATATGGTGTGCCCACGTATGCAATTCCGTTTTAATCTGTCGTTATCGCTTCCATGGTAATGTCTCCTGTGTAGCTTTCCGGAGTTGTTTGTATGAACTTTCCCTTTATCTGTCTTTCCGTAGATGCAGGTAATCTTTGAATCATAAATAAAGCTTAATTTTAGCTCTTCTGTTTGCAGTTTTTCGGATATGGCAGCGTCCATTATGTAAAAGAGAAACGAATATGAATTTGAATTGCGCCATTTTACATGCAGACCCGGAGATTGCCGGAAGGTTGGAAGAGTATATCGACAAGGTTCCTTTTCTCTCTTTGCACGGAAAGTACGGCAATCCTCTTGAAGCGCTGAAGGATTATTATGAGACAAAAGTGGAAGTTTATTTTATCGGCATCTATCCGGTGGAAGAAGGTGAAATCAACGGAATGGATTTTTGCAGGCTCTTGTCCTCGTCCACTCGTGTCATTTTCATTACAGACACCGACCGCTATGCTGCCGAATGTTTCCGTCTGGATGCGTTGGACTATCTGATGGACGGGCTCAATTTCTCCACGTTTTTCCAGTCTGTCAGCAAAGCGGCACGCTGGTTCTCTTTGCAGGATGCAGGTACGTCCGACTCCAAACACAGGCAAGGTCCGGAAGAGGTTCCGAAGGTGATTTACATGCGGTGTGACAACCGCATCATGCGGCTCGACCTGGAACGGATAAACTATATAGAAGGTATGGGCGATTATGTGAAGATTTTCTGTAAAGATTCCCCTAAGCCTATCTTGAGCCTATGCAGTATGAAGTACATGGAGGAAAAACTTCCGGCGAACGAATTTATCCGCGTGCACCGTTCTTTTATTGTCCGCATGGACTGCATCAGCGCCATCGGGCGCAGCACATTGCTCATCGAGCAGAAGGATGTCCCCATTGGCGATGCTTACCGCGAAAGGGTGAAAGGGTATGTGTCCAGGCTGGCAGTGTTGTAATACCCTGTTTTCAGATACTATATACTTTGTTTGTTGGATCTATAGTTCCAGCGTGCTGCATCTATATATGCAACGCGTTGCATATATAGATCCAACAAATGATAATCATTCGGTGTAAAATCCGTGTAATCTGTGGTGAACCGGAACCTTGTATTACTTTAGTTTTGCTCTCGAAATCCTTTCCCCGAACGTCAAGTTCAGATTCAGGCTGAATCGGCTTTCCTGCATCAGATTGCTGCGTGTGTTCAGTTGTTTCCGCCAGGTGGCGCCCAGCGAAAGATAGGAGTACCGGATGGGGAAGCTCGCCCCTACACTGGCTTCCAGATACTGCATCTTCCCGCCTTTCAGGTTGATATAGGAGTTGCCGAAACCTATTCCACCCATCAGCTCGGTGGAACGTGCCAGACGTGGCTTGGTAATGTAGCTGCCTCCCAGGTTCACTTTGTGCTGGTTCTCGTATTTCATGGAAGTGTAGGAGGAGGAGTTGCGGCTCCAGTCCAGGTAGTTGTAGTCGGCGGTCAGCACCCAGCGTTCGGTGGTCATGCTGAGGCCGGTGCCGAGGTGCATGGGCAGATATTGTGTACGGCTGTGGTATCCTTTATCGAGGTTCTCGCTGGTAGATGAGTTGCTGTAAGTCAGTGTATTGTCGTGGCTGATGGGAAGGGAGGGAGCAAATACCAGCCCTGCCGCCCACTTCCGTTGTCCGGTCGCACCCCATTCGTAATGTATGCCGAAGTCCGCATAAAAGGCCCGTTTAGAAGATTCGTACTTTACGACGGCGCTTTCCTGCGTTTCGCTTTGCGTCACTGTGCCCGCTATCATCCCCAGATTGATGCCGACCGACAGTTGCCTGCTCAGTGCAAAGGCATTGGTGACGTAGCACCGGTATAGTCCGCCCGTACCCTCAAAGAGCGAGTAGGTGTAGTTGCCGGGCATTCCCTCTATCTCTTCTTCGGTCTGGATGACATAGCCCACACTGCTGTATGGTGCTGCACCTACAAGGGCATACCAGCGCGGCAGGACACGGAAGCTCATGCTGATGCGGTTGGGGTTGCCGGTGAAGTTGGAGCTGTGTTCGCTCAGAAAGGAGTAGCGGGCATATGAGGCAGATACACCCACATCGAACGTGAAGCAGGCGGTGTCCATGCGGGTGATGGCTGCGGGGTTCAGCGTGTTCAGAAATCCGGTACGGTTCAGGGCGATGCCCGTGTTGCCCATGCCGGCATAACGTCCGCCGTCACCGGCACTCAGTTCGCCCACTCCGTACATGGAGGTGGGCAGGTGGGTGGTGTTTTGTGCCACGGCGGTGAGGCTTGCCGTACACAGACTGCACAGCAGAAGGGGAATCCGGTAATGGCGTTTCATTGCTCGTTGTATATTTTGAATCTTACGTCTAATCTGCATTGGTTTTCTTGTTCGGGGTCGTTGGTGAAGATGACCTGGTTGAAGGTGGTGGTGCTTTCTTCGTCTGTCAGACTCATCAGCAGTTTCTGCCGCTTGATGCCCGAAGTGCCGTAGTTGTTGCGGATGAATTCGGTGAGGTCGAAGGAGTAGTAGGTCTCTTTCCCGTACATCTCGTCGATGGTCAGGTCGCCGGTCTGTACGGTTACGCCGTCACTGCCGTATACGTAGTCCTCCAGCACATTGTTCTCGTCCGTGATATAAAGGCGGATGTCATTGGGAAGCTGGTTCACTTCGTTGTAGCTCCGGGCCAGAGGATAGAGGTAGAGTGTGGCGCTCTCTATGGAGACTATCTGTCCGGCACTTCCGAGGCTGTTGAGGTAGGGGAATTCCAGTTGGTTGTAGTAACCCGTCAATCCCTGCATATAGGCCAGGCAACCCATGTCGCTGGAGTGGACGAGGTTCTCTATTCCGCTTTTCAGGGAAGCAAGGTGGGTGCCGGTGGGGTCGTGCCGGATACCGGTATAGGCATAGTCGGTGTTTACGTTGAAAGTCAGCACTTGTCCGGTACGTTGGTTGGAGACTTCCTGATAGTGGAGGTTGATGCTCATGGCAGAGTCGTTCACCATGAATCCGGTGATACACTGCCCGTCGTTTTCGGGAACAAAGACCAGTCCGGGGAATTTCTTCTTGAACTTGTCTTGGGTATCGAAGTAGTCATCTTGGGCCACGAGGTCATTCAGCAGTTGTTGTCCCCATGAGTCGGGCAGGCGGACGCTTACTTCCTTCTTCCGCCCCGGGCAGGGGGTGAAGGTAAAGCTGAAGAGTGGGGCATCTTCCGTCGGGAGTACGGTGCTGTTGTAAAGGTCCTCGTCGTTGTCCAGCACGATAGGGTTTTTCAGCCGGTAGATGGAGATGCGCTGTTGCGTCAGGGTATCTCCCCAGAAATGGCCCGAAGGTATCATTCGCAGTACGAGGGAGTCGAGGGTATAGGTATAGTCTGTGTTGGGGGTGAAGTCGGACGTGGAGTATTCGGCATAGTAGGTGGCGGATACTTCTCCCCAGGCGCTGCTCCGGTAATGTCCTAGCTGGCAGATGCTGTCGCCCCGGGTCTCTATGGAGTCTAGCAGGATGGTGCTGATGTCTACCGAGCAGGTGTCTGCGTATACATTATAGAAGGAGCTTTCCACGAGGCTCTTTCCAAGCTGCGAGTTCTCGTCCTGGCAGGCGCAGAAGATAGCGAGGACTGCGAATAAGCTGTACAATGACTTCTTCATTTCTGTTCTTTTAGTTGGCGGCAAAGGAAAGGCAAAACTTTTATATCTTCCTACAAAAATCGGCGTTCGGACGGTTTTTATCGGTAAAGGCGTTTAACGGGAATTTCGGACTGTTCGTCGGTTATTTTTGTCGGTGTGGTTGCGGTGGTTTACTTTTGCGAACAGACAAAAAGGACCTCCCGCAGCTTCTTGTTTTGGAAAGTGGGAAGTATAAAGCTTAATCATTAAAAAAACAATAAACAATGAACAGACTATTGGTAGGAATAATGTTGCTGGCCATCGTGTGCATTGCCGGCAGTTGTACGGACGAGGATGAATACACTCAGGGGCAGTGGATGAAGAAAGCCAGCTATAACGGTGTGTACCGCGCTTATGCCTCCGGCTTCACCATCGGCAATTATGGATATTTGTGTGGCGGCTTCTACGGAGCGAACAAGGATTACCTGAACGACCTTTGGGAGTATGACATGAGCCGGAACAGCTGGACGCAGTGTGCCGACATGCCCGTTGCCGGGCGCAAGGCTGCCGTGGGCTTTGCCGTGAATGGCAAGGGATACATTACGACCGGTTCCGTAAAGGACGGCTCCTCGTCCTACTGTGTAGCAGATACCTGGGAGTATGACCCTGCCACGGATACCTGGACACGGAAAGACGACTTCAAAGGTGGAGTACGCGATGGTGCCCTGGCTTTCAGTATAGGCGGATATGGCTATGTCGGTACGGGCTGCAACAGCGACGCTACCGGCAGCGAGAGTGCCTACAAGATGGACTTCTACCGTTTCAACCCCAATGGCGCCGAAGGTTCGCAATGGGAAGCGGTGAGCGGGTATGGAGGCGAGAAGCGCTACTTCGGTACGGCATTCGTCATCGACGAGGTGGCCTACATCTGTTGCGGGCGAAACAACAGTACCGATCTGGTGGATTTCTGGAAGTTCGACGGAAGCAACTGGACCCAGTTGCGTGACATTGCCGATACGGACTCCGACAATGACTATGACGATGACTACGCCATCACACGGTCCGAAGCCGTATCCTTCGTCATCGGTGGAAGGGGATTTGTGGCTACGGGAATACGTAACAGCACTTCCTTGAGCAGCGACTACTGGCTGTACGACCCTGACAAGGACTTATGGTACGGCGATTCCGATGACGACTTTACCCCCATTACAGATGTACATAATTATCCTTCCGGTGCTTCTTCGCGCAGGGCTGCCGTTGGTTTCTCTACCGGCGAACGTGGTTTTGTGCTGACGGGAACAAGTGGTACCAGCTACTTTGATGATGTGTACGAACTTCTACCCGATGAGGAAGAGGAAGTCTGATTCGCCCCATAACTGAACGGAACTTATGAAGCTGATGTTTATTATGATAAAGATAGGTGTACCGGCTGTGATGGCGGTATGCCTTTCTTGCTGTTCGGGTCATACTGCCGGCGGTGGCAATGAGTTGAAATGCCGGGTGATGGAGGTGGAAGGCGGTTACGGCTACGTGGTGCTGCATGGAGCCGATACCCTGATATATCAACCTTTTATACCTGCTTTGAGCGGTCGCCTGCCATTTGCAACAAAGGTGGAAGCGCTGGCGGCCGGTCGGCTGGTATGCCGTAAGCTTGCCGATGGGCAAGCTCCGGCATTGAGCAGGGAGGAGGTGGAGTCTTGTCTGACAGACACCGGACTCTAATCTTCTAAAGAATCCTTTACTTCGTGATGTATTTCCGAGCAGTCATAAGGGTATCTCTGCATGAATTTACCCCTGAGTACCTTCTTTGTATCGCTACCGGGACGTGAAAGAGTGGCGGTGAATGTCACTTGAAGCCGTTTGTAGTAGATGGTTGAAGTGTATATGTTCCATCTCATACCTACTATGTCTACTTCAAAATGTTTATATCTCAGTTCGTCTTCTTTGTAATACTTGCCTTGGTTGATGAAGAATAACAGTTGTTGTCCCATGATTATTTTTCCGTCTTCTATGTGGTTGGGCAGATAGATGCTACGTTTCTCCGGGTCTATGCTTTTGAAGGTTTCATCAGAGTGCCCATCGGGTATGAATGCGTATTCTGTCCATTTATTGATGAATGGATAGTAGTCATGCTTGTCGGTTGTGTTTCCCAGATTTTCATTTTTATAGGTACTCTTATCAGGTCCTGTTCCGGCTTCTTTCACTCCGTCACCTTCTTCCACGCTGTATTCGATGGACTCTATCTGATAGAAGTTAGTGCACGGTTCTTGGTGTATGATGATTTGTTCCTTGTAGAGTCCCGTTTTCATCTCAAGGTTGATGATGAGGCTACGGGATTCACCTAAGTCAAAGTTGTCTTTAAAGTGCAGGATGAGATGGCTGTCGGTGTCCCGTTCCAAGTCCCACCATTTATAATGCAGGCTTCCCGTACCTTCCAGTTGTGGGAGCTTGTTGCCATCCATCATGAGGTCTCCCCATGGGGTGGTGATGGAGGTTATGCGCCAGTCGCCGCGTGTTAGGTCTATCTGCAGGGTAGAGGCTTCGCCCTTCACGGTAGTTTCCTGAAAGGGCGAGAGGCGGATTTCATCGCTATCATTGCAAGCCGTCAGGCCGCAAAGGAAAAGAGCGAACAAAAGGATGGATTGGAATAAGTCAGTCGTTTTCATGTTGATTATTATTTGATTTATGTCCATTGGACGTGGCATTCTTTATAAATGCTGCACGACAAAGATAATTATTTCCTCTTTACGCTGTATTCTCCGAAAGAAAGAAGTACTCTTTTTTGCCGGATAATACGGGTTTTATTAACTTGCGCACAAATTATCGCTAATCATTAACCACTAACCATTAATTCCATGAAATACCAAGTTGCCATTATCGGTGGAGGTCCTGCGGGATATACTGCTGCCGAAGCTGCCGGAAAAGCAGGATTGAGTGTCGTACTATTTGAGAAGCAGAGTCTCGGTGGAGTGTGCCTGAATGAAGGGTGTATCCCTACCAAGACCTTGTTGTATTCGGCCAAGACCTATGACGGAGCCCGCCATGCTGCAAAGTATGCGGTCAGTGTGCCCGAAGTATCGTTCGATTTGCCCAAGATTATTGCTCGCAAGCAGAAGGTAGTGCGCAAGCTGGTATTGGGAGTCAAAGGAAAGCTGACTGCCCATGGTGTGACGATTGTCAGCGGAGGGGCCACAGTGACGGACAAGAATCATGTGGAGTGCGGCGGAGAAACCTACGAATGCGATAACCTGCTGCTCTGCACCGGTTCCGAAACCTTTGTCCCTGCCATTCCCGGCATAGACAAAGTGTCCTATTGGACTCATCGTGATGCACTGGATAACAAGGAACTGCCCGCTTCGCTTGCCATCATCGGCGGCGGTGTCATCGGTATGGAGTTCGCTTCTTTCTTCAACAGCCTGGGAGTGCAGGTAACCGTCGTCGAGATGCTGGACGAGATACTGGGAGGCGGTATGGACCGAGAGCTGGCGGGTATGCTCCGTGCAGAGTACGCTAAGCGGGGAATCAAGTTCATGCTGAGTGCAAAAGTAGTGTCTGTCATGCCGGATACTGCCGAAGCTTCTTCCCTTATCCAGGTGAATTATGAAACAGCCGACGGTCCCGGTTCCGTCGTTGCCGAACGGCTTCTGATGAGTGTCGGGCGCCGTCCGGTAATGAAAGGCTTCGGATTGGAGAATCTGGGCTTGGAAAGAACGGAGCGCGGAAATGTCTTTGTCAACGGACAGATGCAGACTTCAGTTCCCGGAGTATATGCTTGCGGCGACTTGACGGGATATTCCTTGCTGGCGCATACAGCCGTCCGCGAGGCGGAAGTAGCCATACATTCCATCATTGGCAAGAAGGACACTATGAGCTATCGTGCCATCCCCGGCGTAGTGTATACCAATCCCGAAATAGCCGGTGTGGGCGAGACAGAAGAATCCCTGCAGAAGAGAGGCGTTGCCTATCGTGCTGTGAAGTTTCCGATGGCGTACAGTGGTCGCTTTGTAGCAGAGAATGAAGGAGTGAATGGCGTCTGCAAGTTACTGTTGGGCAGTGACGATACCGTATTGGGGGCACATGTCTTGGGTAATCCCGCTTCGGAAATCATCACGCTGGCAGGCATGGCTATTGAACTGAAACTTACTGCCGATGAATGGAAGAAGATTGTCTTTCCGCACCCCACGGTGGGAGAGATATTCAAGGAGGCATTGTAGAACCCATGACTATTGTTTCATATAAACATAAAAGATGAAAACCGTAAAGCTAATCACCTGCGACGATGCCTTTCAGGCACATGTTATTCAGGGTGCCTTGAAGAATGAGGGCATTGCGTCTGTTTTGCATAATGAAAACATGTCTTCCGTGATGCGCGGATATGTCCGTGATGTCACGGGAGTGGATATATTTGTCTATGAGGACGAATATGACAATGCCCTCCGTCTGCTTGAACGGAACCAGATGATTCCGGAACAGTTGAGGTACTGCCCCCATTGCGGTTCGGATGAGATTAAGTTTGTGCTGAAGAAGAGCCATCGGGTGCGTGCTGTGGTGGCTGCTGTTATTGCGGCATTGTCGGCCGCACCTCCGGGCACTGAGCATTGGGAGTATGTATGCAGGAAGTGCGGCACTCATTTTGAGAAGCCGGTGGCGAAAGGAACAGTTGAAGAATAATCAGGTGTTTATTCTTTTAACCGCTTTTCAATCCAGTCCCGGTTTTTACGTCCCAATCGGCTTTCCGCAAAATCCAGGAAAGCCGATGTGTCTGTTATATGGGCTTGGATGACACCTGCCAGAAAGTTGAAGAAAGGTTCTTCACCCACTCGGACAAGCAGGTCGGCGAGTAGTACTGACCCTTTCCTATAGAGGGCAAGATGCGCTTCGCGGTCGTTGCGGTCAATACCCCAGATAGGACGGATATGGCGTGTTTCCTTACGGTAGGCGTCGATGTAAGCGGCATAGGCTTTTTCGCCGCGGGCGTGGCGTATGTATTGCAAAGCACTGAATTCGGCAAAAGATTCGTTCAGCCAGTCGTGCCAAGATTCCACCGGAGCCTTGTTCCACCAGAAGTGGCCGATTTCGTGGGCGGTGTTCTTGAGTACATATTCATTGAATGTTCGGGAACTGAGCATAATGAAATTTTTACGGCTGTACCCTCCTGAGGTGCCGGAAGCTGAAAGCAGGAATTTCATGTAAATATCCTCATCTCCCGCAATTTTATAAAGGCGTCGGAAGAATTTCAAGGCATTGTGGCAACATTGAAGTGCCGAGTCTGCACCGGCATCCGGGAAGTCTGTATAGATAAGTTCAATGGTAGTTCCGTTATCATTGATGCGGCGGCTTTTCAGCATGGGTGAAGCCAGGATAACATTGTCGAAATTCTCCCAAGGTTGCTCCATTTCCCATATCCCTTCTTCTGTATGGGAAATAATACCTGAGCCGCTCACCGTATAACCGTCAGTGATGCCGATTCGTAAGTGCGAATAATCTGCCCGGTTACCGTTGCAGACAGGATACCATCCCGTATAGTAACCAAGTTCAATCCAATGGTCATTGAATGATTTTGCAGGGCCCTGCACTTCCTGCATGTAGAGTGTGTAACGGGTATTTATGCGGCAGCGGTCATCGGCTCCTGCCGGCCGGTAGAGGGTCAAGGTCCGTCCGTCGGGAATGAATTGGGCAGGTGCTGGGGCAAGCGTATCGAAACGGTAGGTTATCTCCCGGCTGCTGTGGCGTAGTGTGTCGATACGGGCATGGCGCCATAGTACCAACGAGATTGAGTCACTGTCATGGAAATCGACTTCAAACGAACCGCCAACTTCGACTTGTCGGTTCGGTACATCAATCTGTACGGTTAAGTCATAACTGACAATGCGCGGAGATTCTTGTGCCCGAAGCATGGGGGAGAAAAGGAGGCATATTGTAAAGCTGGCAATTGTAAGTTGTAGTTTCATGGTACATCAATTTTAGAGTGATAGTAACTGGGAGATTTTGCCTATGCAATCTATGCAAAAGTAGTATTTTTAAAGGAATATTAAGATGGATGGCTGGATATAATTTATGAAAAGACTACCTCGTTGTTGTTCATTTGTAAGATTGTCGTACTTTTGCCTTTAAAGATAAATATATTTATGAAAAGGATATTGTTGCTGTTAATTTTATCCGTCTGCCTGCTCCCATTATGGCCCCAAGAGACGGTAACTCCGGTGAAGCCGCTCTCTGCGCGGATTGATGCGTTGATAGAACACAAACTTCCCGCAGGCTCTAATGTGGCCATTTCGGTCTATGACCTGACTGCCGGAAAGCCCTTGTACGGCTATCAGGCGGACAAGCTTTCCCGTCCCGCTTCCACCATGAAGCTGCTGACCACCATTACCGCCCTTTCCCGTCCCGAAGCCGACGAGCCGTTCCGTACGGAAGTGTGGTATCAGGGAACCATTGAGCGCGATACCTTGCAGGGGGATATGTATGTGATAGGCGGTTACGACCCGGAGTTTGATGAAGAGGCATTGGATTCCCTGGTGGCTACCGTGGCCCGTTTCCCCTTCTCTGTCATCAAAGGCAAGGTGTATGGAGATGTCTCCATGAAAGACTCCTTGTACTGGGGCAGCGGCTGGTTGTGGGATGATACTCCCTATTCCTTCCAGCCCTACCTCTCACCGCTGATGCTGAATAAAGGAGTGGTGAAGGTTACCGCCACACCCGGCGAACGGGGCGACAGCGCACGCCTTGAATGCACTCCCGCCTCTTCCTATTATACACTGACGAACAAGACCCAAAGCCGTACCCCTTCTGCCGGACGTTTCCGTGTGTCGCGCGACTGGCTGGTGAACGGGAACAACATCACCGTGACGGGCAACGTCGATGCCCGCCGTGCAGGTACGGTCAATATATTTTCTTCGCAGGACTTCTTCATGCATACCTTTATGGAACGGTTGCAGGCACGGGGCATCCGGTGCATTCCGGCGGTAGATGCGGAAGTCTCTTACCTCTTCGGTGAGTTCCGGCAAGACAGCCTCTCCGTACGGATGGCTTCCTATGAAACTTCCGTGCAGGATGTGGTGAAACAGATAATGAAGGAGAGCGATAATCTCAATGCCGAAGCCATGCTCTGCCGGTTGGGTGTGCAGAGCAGCGGAAAGAAGCGTGTCTCTGCCGAGGACGGGCTTTCTGCCATCCGCATGCTGATAAAAGAGATGGGATATAACCCCGATAGGTATAATCTGGCAGATGGTTGCGGTCTTTCCAATTACAACTACATTTCACCGGAACTCTTGGTTTCTTTCCTGCGATATGCCTACTCGCGTACGGATGTTTTCCAGAAACTTTATAAGGCTTTGCCCATTGGCGGCGTGGACGGTACACTGGAGTTCCGCATGAAGAAAGGCACCCTTTCCCACAGAAATGTACATGCCAAGACGGGTTCCTTTACCGCCATCAACTGCCTGGCCGGCTACCTTAAAGCCCGCAACGGACACGAGATAGCCTTTGCCATCATGAACCAGAATGCACTGTCGGGCAGGGAAGCACGCGCTTTCCAGGATGCGGTGTGTGATGAGATGATACGTTGAGGTTTAGCCATCGTAAAGTTGACCTTTAGCGTCGTAAAGTTAAGGTTTAGCTTCCTAATGCAGACCTTTACGGAGTGAGCCCCAAGAGTAGGGGAAATCATTCCTCTTTCGTATTGCGGTAGCGTGCCGGAGACATACCCAGATAAGACTTCACATACTTCCCGAAGAAAGACTGGTTGGGGAAATTAAATTCTTCTGCAATCTCCTTGATGGACTTGTCCGAATGCTTCAGCCGGTACTTGATGTGCTCGATGGCACTTTCGTTAATCAAGTCCAGCGGTGTACGTCCGCATGCCTGCTTGATGACCTTCGAAAAGTGTTTGGGACTATAGCATAGTGCATCGGCATAATATCCTACAGAACGGTGTATGCCGTTGTCTTTGGACAACATCTCTATAAACTTACGCAGGATATAGTCGGACTGTTTGATGCTTTCTTTTGTATCGACTGTCATTTCTGAAGGGTTCACTTCTTTGTTGAGGTGTCCCAACATCTCACAGAAAATGGCAGAAAACAAGTATTGCATCACTTCCCTGTGATAGTGATGAGGCTCGTCGTTTATCTTTGCCATAAGCAGTTCCCGGTAGAATTTGAAGATTTCCTTGTCCCCTTCCTCCCCGACAGACTTTATGGGATTGTTGTGGATATGCATAACGGTATTCCATGTATCCTTCTCCATCTTGACCACGCGTTGTAGGAACTGTGTGGAGAATGCGGCAAGCCTTATCTTGTGCTTTGGGCTTACCATCGCGTGGCTGATAATGGTATTGGGAAGGCCGAGCAGTAAGTCGCCTGCTTCCAGTTGGTAGGTTTTGTAGTTGACGTCCAACTGGATGCAGCCTTCTAGACAGATAGCGATAAGGAAGCATCCCAATCTTATTGTATCTTCATTGTAGGGGCTTCCCTCCAGACTGTTGATTATGACAAAGTCATTGTCTACATAGTCAAGGACATGTTCGCTGTTTTTAAAGTCCGCGATTTCTACGATTTTTATGTTCCCTTTCTCCATATTCTTCCTTTTTCGTTTTGCAAAGTTGGTGAATAATGGGAAATATGGGATGTTCCATTATGCGGCTTTCTTGTTCTATATGTCATTTATAGACAATTCATTAGCCTTAAAAAAGATGAATGTCGAAAAAGGAACATCTTTGGAGTGTAATTGGTCATTATGGCGTTGTTCCTTTCTCCTACTTTTGCCACCAGTTTTAACAAAAAGACAATGAGAAAAAGTATGATTACATTGAACAGGAAATGGATACGGCTGATAGGGATTGTCGGTTGTACAATGTGTTTGGCATCTTGCAAGCAGGCATCGGATGCTTCCGGAATGAAACCTTCTTATGCTACCATGAAAGTGGAGGCGACGGACAAAGAGCTTTCCACTTCGTACTCAGCAACGATACGCGGACGGCAGGACATAGATATTTATCCGCAAGTGTCGGGTACCATCGAGAAGTTGTGTGTGACCGAGGGGCAGAAGGTGCGCCGGGGACAACTGCTTTTCATCATCGACCAGGTTCCCTACAAGGCTGCACTCAAAACGGCCGTTGCCAATGTGGAAGCGGCACGTGCCGCACTGGCTACTGCCGAACTGACTTATAACAGCAACAAGGAATTGTATGCGCAGAAAGTGGTTTCGGAATTCAGCCTGAAGACTGCCGAAAACAGCTACCTTACCGCCAAGGCGCAACTCTCGCAGGCCGAGGCCCAGGAGATAAGCGCACGCAACAACCTCTCCTATACGGAAGTGAAGAGTCCCAGCGACGGGGTGGTGGGGGCATTGCCCTACCGTGCAGGGGCATTGGTCAGCCCCAGCTTGCCGCAACCGCTGACAACGGTCAGTGACAACAGCGACATGTACGTTTACTTTTCCATGACCGAGAACCAGTTGCTTGCCCTGACCCGCCAATACGGAAGCATGGACGAGGCATTGAAGAACATGCCTCAAGCGGAACTGAGACTGAACGACAATTCCGTCTATGACAAGAAAGGAACCATCGAGTCCATCAGTGGCGTCATTGACCGTCAGACGGGTACGGTAGTGGCACGTGTGGTATTTCCCAATGAATCGCGCCTGCTCCACAGTGGGGCGTCGGGCACGGTGGTGGTGCCTACCACTTATAAGAACTGTATTGTGATTCCGCAAGAGGCCACCGTGCAGTTGCAGGACAAGACAGTGGTATATAAGGTAGTGGATGGCAAGGCCGTTTCTGCCTTGATTACCGTGGCCGGAATAAATGACGGACGCGAATACGTAGTGCTGGACGGACTGGAAGTCGGCGACGAGATTGTTTCCACCGGTGCCGGACTGCTGCGCGAAGGGACACAGGTGAAATAATGAACTGCTATTTATCAACTATCAATGACCCATTAAGATGAAAGGAAATATATTTATAAAGCGGCCGGTGATGGCTATCTCCATATCCGTACTGATTCTGGTGATAGGGCTTATCTCGCTCTTTACGCTGCCGGTGGAACAGTATCCTGATATTGCACCTCCCACGGTGTACGTCAGCGCCAACTACACCGGTGCAGATGCCGAAGCCGTATTGAACAGTGTCATCATGCCGTTGGAGGAGAGCATCAACGGTGTGGAGAACATGATGTACATCAGCTCTACCGCCACCAATGCCGGTTCTGCCACCATACAGGTCTACTTCAAGCAGGGCACGGACCCCGACATGGCTGCGGTGAACGTACAGAACCGCGTATCCAAGGCGCAGGGACTGCTGCCTGCCGAAGTGACGAAAATCGGTGTGACTACCCAGAAGCGCCAGACCAGCTTCCTGCAAATCGGTGCTTTGGTAAGCACCGACGGACGCTACGACCAGACTTTCCTAGCCAATTACCTCGATATCAACGTGATTCCGCAGATTAAGCGTATCGAAGGTGTGGGTGATGTAATGGAGCTGGGCGATACATACAGCATGCGTATCTGGCTGAAACCGGAACGGATGGCGCAGTATGGACTGGTTCCTTCGGATGTGACCGCCGTATTGGGCGAGCAGAACATCGAAGCGCCTACCGGTTCGCTGGGCGAGAATTCAAAGAACGTGTTCCAGTTTACGATGAAGTATCGCGGACGTCTGAAGAGTGTGGAGGAATTCCAGAACACGGTGGTACGCTCGCAGAGTGACGGTTCCGTGCTCCGTCTGAAGGACGTGGCGGATGTGGAGCTGGGTACGCTGACCTATGGTTTCCGCAGTGAGATGGACAGCAAGCCGGCGGTACTTTTCATGATGTTCCAGACGGCAGGCTCCAACGCAACCGCCGTCAACAAGCAGATTACCGCACAGATAGACGAGATGAGGAAGAGCCTGCCCGAAGGGACGGAATTTGTGACGATGATGAGTTCCAACGACTTCCTCTTCGCTTCCATACACAATGTGGTGGAGACACTGGTCATTGCCATTATACTGGTAATTCTGGTGGTGTATTTCTTCCTGCAGGACTTCAAGAGTACGCTTATACCCTCCATTTCCATTATCGTGTCGCTGGTCGGCACGTTTGCCTGCCTGGTGGCTGCGGGGTTCAGTCTCAATATCCTGACGCTGTTTGCGTTGGTGCTTGCCATCGGTACGGTGGTGGACGATGCCATCGTGGTGGTGGAGGCGGTGCAGTCCAAGTTCGATGCCGGATACAAGTCCCCTTACCTTGCCACGAAGGATGCGATGGGCGATGTGACGATGGCCATCATCTCTTGTACCTGCGTGTTCATGGCGGTATTTATCCCCGTGACGTTTATGGGCGGTACTTCGGGCGTGTTCTATACGCAGTTCGGTGTCACGATGGCAACGGCGGTGGGCATCTCCATGATTTCGGCATTGACGCTTTGTCCCGCCTTGTGTGCCATCATGATGCGTCCGTCGGACGGTACGAAGAGTGCGAAGAGCATCAACGGACGGGTGCGTGCGGCATACAATGCCTCGTTCAACGCCGTGCTGGGCAAATATAAGAAAGGTGTGATGTTCTTCATCCACCACCGCTGGATGGTGTGGACTTCATTGGCGGCTACCGTCGTATTGCTGGTTTACCTGATGAGTACCACCAAGACGGGGCTTGTGCCGCAGGAGGACCAGGGTGTCATCATGGTGAACGTCAGCACGTCTCCGGGAAGCACGCTGGAAGAAACTACGAAGGTGATGAGCAAGCTGGAGGACATCCTGAAAAACACTCCCGAGATAGAACACTATTCCAAGGTGGCAGGATACGGACTGATGTCCGGTCAGGGCACTTCCTACGGTACCATCATCATCCGTCTGAAGGACTGGGGCGAGCGGAAGGGGAGCGAACACACGTCCGACGCTGTGGTGGCCCGTCTCAATGCCCAGTTCTACGGCGTGAAAGAGGCGCAGATATTCAGCTTCCAGCCGGGTATGATTCCGGGCTATGGTATGGGTAACTCCCTGGAGCTGAACCTACAGGACAGAACGGGTGGTGACATGGCTACGTTCTACGAGGCAGTGATACAGTTTCTGGGTGCGTTGAACCAGCGTCCTGAGGTGGCTATGGCGTATACCTCTTATGCTATGAACTTCCCGCAGGTATCGGTAGATGTAGATGCGGCCAAGTGTAAGCGTGCGGGCATCTCGCCGGGTGCGGTGCTCGACGCATTGGGCAGCTATTGCGGCGGTGCCTATATTTCCAACTACAATCAGTTTGGCAAGGTGTACCGCGTCATGATGCAGGCATCGCCCGAATATCGTCTGGACGAACAGGCACTGGGTAATATGTTTGTGCGCAACGGTACGGAGATGGCTCCGGTCAGCCAGTTCGTGACGTTGAACAAGGTGCTCGGTCCGGAGACGGCAAACCGTTTCAATCTGTACAGCGCTATCGCCGCTAATGTGAATCCGGCGGAAGGATATTCGTCCGGTGAAGTGCAGAAAGTGATTGCGGAAGTGGCAGAACAGACATTGCCGCTGGGCTACGGTTACGAGTACGGAGGTATGGCACGTGAGGAAGCCAATACTGGTGGTGCGCAGACTGTCTTTATTTATGCCATTTGTATCTTCCTTATCTATCTCATCCTGGCATGTCTTTATGAGAGTTTCCTGATACCGTTTGCGGTCATCTTCTCCGTACCGTTCGGGCTGATGGGTTCATTCCTCTTTGCCAAGGTTCTGGGATTGGAGAACAACATCTATTTGCAGACGGGTGTGATTATGCTGATTGGCTTGCTCGCCAAGACGGCCATCCTGATTACGGAGTATGCCATCGAGCGGCGCCGCAAGGGAATGGGCATTGTGGAATCAGCTTATTCGGCCGCCCAGGTCCGTTTGCGTCCTATCCTGATGACGGTGCTGACGATGATATTCGGTATGCTTCCGCTGATGTTCTCGAGTGGTGCGGGCGCCAACGGTAACTCTTCGCTGGGTACGGGCGTAGTAGGCGGCATGCTCATCGGAACGCTAGCGCTGCTTTTCGTCGTTCCGGTGTTCTACATCATCTTCGAGTACTTACAGGAGAAGGTTCGTCCGCCAATGGAGGAAGAAGCCGATATGCAGGTATTGCTTGAAAAGCAGAAGAGTGAGGCAGAACGGGCGAAAGATTGAGGAAAATAAAATAAAAACAGATTGGAACAATGAAGAAACATATCATCCTATTGTCCGCCGCCGGTTTGCTGTTCAGCAGTTGCGGCGTGTACACCAAATACAAACCTGCTACCGAGGTCCCCGACGGCCTCTACGGGGAAGAAATAGCCACTTTTACGGAGAGCACCGACGGTTCTCCGGTGGCTCCCGAAGACAGCCTGGACCTTGGCCTGGGCGGCATGGACTGGCACGAGCTTTTCACCGACCCACATCTGCAGGCACTCATCGAACAAGGGTTGCAGAACAATACCGACTACCAGTCGGCACAGCTTCGCGTGGAAGAGGCCGAAGCCACCCTGCTGTCCGCAAAGCTTGCCTTCCTGCCCTCCTTTGCCCTTGCGCCGCAGGGCACGGTGAGCAGCTTTGACAGCCACAAGGCCACACAGACCTATTCGCTGCCCGTTACTGCCAGTTGGGAGCTGGATATTTTCGGCCGCATGCGCAATGCCAAGAAACAGTCGAAGGCGCTCTATGCGCAGAGTCAGGACTATCGCCAGGCCGTGCGTACCCAGCTCATTGCCGGGATAGCCAATACTTACTATACCCTGCTGATGCTGGACCAGCAGCTTGCCATCTCCAGGCAGACCGAAGAGACGTGGCGGGAAACCGTTGCTTCCACCCGTGCCCTGATGAATGCGGGCATGGCGAACGAATCCGCCGTGTCGCAGATGGAGGCCACGTACTATCAGGTGCAGACTTCCGTGCTCGATTTGGAAGAACAGATAAACCAGGTGGAGAACAGCCTTGCGCTGTTGCTGGCAGAGACGCCCCGTCATTACGAGCGCGGTGTGCTGGCAGAGCAGCAGTTCCCCGTGGGCTTTTCTATAGGGATTCCTGTTCAGATGCTTTCCTGCCGTCCTGATGTCCGTTCGGCTGAGCGGACACTGGAAGCGGCGTTCTACGGCACCAATGCGGCGCGCTCTGCCTTCTATCCCTCCATCACGCTGGGCGGGAGTGCGGGCTGGACCAATTCTGCCGGTTCAATGATTGTGAATCCCGGCAAGTTCCTGGCTTCGGCAGTGGGTTCGCTGACGCAGCCGCTCTTTGCCCGCGGGCAGGTCATTGCACAGTACCGCATAGCCCGTGCCCAGCAGGAGGAGGCTTCCCTTGCCTTCCAGCAGACATTGCTGAATGCAGGCAGCGAGGTGAACGATGCCTTGACTGCCTGGCAGACAAGCCTATCCAAAAGCGAACTGCTGGACAAGCAGGTAGCTTCCTTGCAGACAGCTGCCCGCAGCACTTCCCTGCTGATGGAGCATGGCAACACCACCTATCTGGAGGTGCTTACCGCCCGGCAGACATTGCTCAACGCACAACTGGCACAGACGGCAAATCGATTTTCTGAAATACAAAGCCTGATTAACCTCTACAAGGCGTTAGGGGGAGGTCAGGAATAGAGTGTCATCATACTACTCTCTCTGCATCTTCATTTTAAATGTGAAGGAAGGGCTGTCTGGGAAGTGATTCCGGGGCAGCCCGCTTTCAATGAATAGGAGGGATTAAATGGAGGCAAGTATTTCTCTAGACAAATTATTGCAGTTTTTCACTCAATGCGAACGATAAGTGTTGGCTCGGTGAGAGATCGATTGAAGAAACTGAAAAGGAAACTGAAGCAAAAGATAGTGAGTTTACCGGTAAGAAGGAGGTTTTGCCAGGAATTGATGCAGGGATGTAGTAGGTACTGAAATAGCTTGTTGTTGGATCTATAGATGCAGCGTGTTCCATCTATATATGCAACGCGTTGCATATATAGATCCAGCAAACCGGAAATATACATGCAACGCGGTATATCTTTCGGGCGGTTTTTCTCCGCCTTTTTAGGGAGCAGTTTATTTATACTGTGCCCAGTCTACATTCTTCATGTCTCCACTTTTGGCCAGCTCAGCGTGCATAGCCAGTGCGGCGCGCAGGGCATGGGGAGTCTGTGACTTGCCGTCGGTCAGTTTCAGGTAATCCCACAGAATGTTCTTGTAGTCCGGATGAACACAGTTTTCGATGATGGCTTGTGCACGTTCTTTCGGACTCTTGCCGCGGAGGTCGGCCACACCTTGTTCGGTGATGATGATGTTGACGTCATGCTCCGTGTGGTCCATGTGCGAAACCATCGGCACGATAGCCGAGATTTTACCTTCCTTGGCAACGGACGGACAGGTGAAGATGGAGATATAGGCATTGCGGGTGAAGTCACCGCTTCCACCGATACCGTTCATCATCTTCGTACCGCCGATGTGCGTGGAGTTCACGTTGCCGTAGATGTCGGCTTCGATGGCGGTGTTGATGGAGATAACACCGAGTCGGCGCACCACTTCCGGGCTGTTGGAGATTTCCGACGGACGGAGCACCAGCTTGTCGCGGAAGAAGTCCATATCCTGGTAGATGCCTTCCAGGCAGTCGTTCGTTACGGTCAGTGAGCAGGCGCTTCCGAATTTCACGCGGCCTTCGCGGATAAGTCCGATAACGGAGTTCTGGATAACTTCTGTGTACATTTCAAACGGCGGGATGGTCTTGTCACGTCCCAAAGCACCCAGTACGGCATTGGCAATGTTGCCCACACCAGATTGCAGCGGCAGGAAGGTAGGCGGAATGATTCCGCGTTTCATGTCGGCGGCAAGGAAGTCGGCCACGTTCTGTCCGATTTTGTCGGTCAGCGGGTCGGCGGCGGCAAACGAACGTGCCTCGTCCGGCCAGTTGGTCTCCACTACGCCGACAATCTTTTTCGGGTCTACCTGGATGTAGGGCAGGCCGATACGGTCACTCGGTTTGTAGATGGGGATTTCGCGGCGGTAAGGAGGGTCGAGGGGTTCGTAGACGTCGTGCAGGCCCATGGCGTTCTTGCTGTGGGCGGCATTCAGTTCCACGATAATCTGGTCGGCCAGGCGGCAGACAGTCGGAGCGATACCGCCGGCTGCCGTCAGGTAGATTTTGCCGTCGGGAGTAACCTCGCATGCCTCGATGATGGCAACATTCACTTTTCCCATGAAACCGTAACGGACTTCCTGAGCCATCTGTGAAAGGTGGATGTCGTTGTAGGCTATTTCACCGTTGTTCACGGCTTTGCGGAAATCGGCGTTGGTGGTGTAAGGAGCACGGTAGCGGATAGCTTTGGCGCGTGAAAGGATACCGTCGCAGGAATCTCCGGTAGAAGCACCGGTGAAGATACCTATCTGGAACGGGTTTCCTTTTGCATGTTCTGCTTCCGCGATTTTTGCTAATTCAGCCGTAACGGCTTTGGCTGTTCCTGCGGGGGTAAATCCGCTCAAGCCGATGTTGTAGCCATGTTTGATGAGGCTCGCAGCTTCTGCTGCCGAAATGTAATTGAGTGCCATAATATAAATAGTTATTTTTTCGTGTAAAGATTCTGAAGGGGCTCGTAATTGGTTCTGCAATTATCGACTGTCAACTATCCGTTCTTTAATATTTCCGTTGAAGTATTTCTGACCAGATGATGGCTTTCCTCGCTTCTTCTGCCGAGTGGATGCCGTATTCGGACGTTACTTCATCGGATTCCTGCGGACGGGATGCCGGGGAGGGAGGGGAAGCCTTTATGGAAGTGTGCTTGGATTTGGCAGACGGTTTGGATACCGGCTTGGGCTTTTCTGCCGGCTTGGGGCCTTCGGGAATAAAGCCTCCGTAAGTATCTCCGCCCCAGTATTCGGGCAGTGGGTTGTCAACGTCGGGCATAGGTATGTCGGGACTCTTGTCAGCATTTTTATTTGCTTCTTTCTTAAACTGCTTGACGAGTCCGATTACTATGACAGCCGCAACTAACAGAAACTTGAAGACATCTTCCATATTCTTTTTGATTTTCCACCCAAAGATAGTGCAATTATCTCTTATCTTTGCTTTTGGGCAAAGTTAATTATTTAATCTGATTACAGCCAAGGAATTGGTAATAAAAAAGGGCAGCTTCACAGCTCCCCTTAATTTTTTTAACCTAAACCTTAACTATGAAAAAATCTAATGTTTCTTTCATTCCACAAATTTGTGAATTAATTTGCTCTATGCCAAATTAACACTCGGAAAATGTTTGCTCTCTTAACATAAATTAGCTGATAAGGCGCAGATTGACAACTTGTAATGGCATTTTTCTTTCATTTCATCCGTTTATTGGGAGGGAAGAAGTATCTTTGCGCTCCGAATGACAGATACCAACTTATGATATAAACTGATTTTAAACGAACTGATTATGGAAAAAGTAACGGGAGCAGACTTTAAATCTGCAACTGCTGATGACAACAAGAAGTTGTTTATCGAGACTTACGGCTGCCAGATGAATGTGGCCGACAGTGAAGTGATTGCATCCGTCATGCAGATGGCGGGATATTCGGTGGCCGACACCCTGGAGGAAGCCGATGCAGTGTTTATGAACACCTGCTCCATCCGCGACAATGCGGAGCAGAAGATTCTGAACCGTCTGGAGTTCTTCCACTCGCTCAAGAAGAAGAAACGCGGCCTGATAGTGGGTGTGCTGGGCTGTATGGCAGAGCGTGTGAAGGACGACTTAATCACCAACCATCATGTGGACCTGGTGGTGGGACCGGATGCCTACCTTACTCTGCCCGAACTGATTGCCTCGGTAGAGGCCGGTGAGAAAGCAATGAACGTGGAGCTCTCCACCACAGAGACCTATCGGGATGTCATCCCCTCGCGTATCTGCGGAAACCACATCTCCGGCTTCGTCTCCATCATGCGTGGGTGCAATAATTTCTGTACTTACTGCATCGTTCCCTACACCCGTGGCCGTGAGCGTAGCCGTGATGTGGAAAGCATCCTCAATGAAGTGGCCGACCTCGTGGCAAAGGGTTATAAGGAAGTCACCCTGCTGGGACAGAACGTCAATTCCTACCGCTTCGAGAAGCCGGACGGAGAGACGATTACTTTCCCAATGCTGCTGCGCACCGTGGCAGAGGCAGCGCCGGGCGTACGTATCCGTTTCACTACCTCGCACCCTAAAGACATGAGCGACGAAACTCTCCAGGTCATTGCCGACATGCCCAACGTATGTAAGCACATTCACCTGCCGGTACAGAGTGGGAGCAGCCGCATCCTGAAGCTGATGAACCGCAAGTACGACCGCGAGTGGTATATGGACCGCGTGGCAGCCATCCGCCGCATCATCCCCGATTGTGGCTTATCTACGGATATATTCTCCGGTTTCCATAGTGAGACGGAGGAGGACCACCAGCTTTCCCTCTCGCTGATGGAGGAGTGCGGATACGATTCCGCCTTCATGTTCAAGTACAGCGAACGCCCCGGTACGCATGCTTCCAAGCATCTGCCGGACGATGTGCCCGAGGAGGTGAAGATTCGCCGTCTGAATGAAATCATCGCCTTGCAAAACCGTCTCTCTGCCGAGGCGAATGCCCGTTGCGTGGGCAAGACGTACGAGGTGCTGGTGGAAGGTGTTTCCAAACGTAGTCGTGACCAGTTGTTCGGCCGTACGGAACAAAACCGTGTGGTGGTGTTTGACCGTGGCACGCACCGTGTGGGCGATTTTGTGATGGTGAAGGTTACCGAATCCAGTTCGGCTACGCTGAAAGGAGAAGAGGTAGCCGGCTGACGGGATAGAAAAGTCTCGATGACATCAGTATGATGACACCGGTATATAGAATAAAAGCACGAGCCGTGAGGCTCGTGCTTTTCATATTATAAACTTTAAATTTTATTCTGCCATGGCCAGAATATTCGCTACGTAGTCGGTCTTGTTGTAGCTTACCAGGGTCAATTCGGACTTTGGCGCGTCCTGATTGTAGAGTTTGTAAGCTACCGGCATGTTTTCATCGTTCAATTCATACACACTTTTCTTCATGTCTTTGTCATAAGCCTTGTGAGACTCGTTCCAACGTGCGTAGGACATGGTGATTTCATCATTGCCATATTGGTATGTCATCTTAAAGTAAGGTGTCCATTCGTCTTTTGTACCGTCCCACTTGGAGGCTTCCTTGCAGGTCAGGCGTTTCTGGTCGTCATAAGAGTATTCATAACGGATGTGCCGGTAAAGTTGTGCACCGTCTTGCTTAAAGATGGTCTTGGCAACTACTAATTCGTTTTTCACTTCTTCATTGGTGATGAAGTTGTTTTCCTGAGCTTTCACTTCTGTATTCATAACGCTTACGATAGTCATTGCTACGAATGCGACTGCCTTGAATAAATTTGTAGTTTTCATAATCTTTATTTTTAATTGTTGTTACTTACTCTGTTTCTTTTAGACGTTGTTCCCGATTAAAAAGTTGCATTCCAACTAATCTTTTTCTCAAACGCCTTCGCCTAATTATAGTCAATTCCCATGCCAAAGATTTAAGTTGTTGATAATCAATGAATAGATGCTTTCGAAAACTGTTCATTATCGGACAGTTGTCCGCTTAATATCGAACAGTTGGTCATTCGTTCCGCCAGCTGGCCGGAGCAAGCGTTTGTTTTCTTAAATCTCCTTAATGGAAACCCTATAAATCACTTTTTATTTGTTATTTTGCACCAAATTTAGGTATGGTGTGGTCTGTTTCATTCGGGCTGCACTTCCTTATTGGCAGAACGTTCGATGAATAAACTCACTATAAAAGCTTGTCCGTTATGTGGTGGAACGCATTTGGAGCGTGCCCTGACATGTGTAGACCATTATGCCTCGGGCGAAATGTTCCACTTGTGCCGCTGCCGGGATTGCGGTTTCCTTTTCACGCAAGACTTTCCCGTGGAGGCTGAAATCGGTCGTTACTACGAAACTCCTGATTACATATCACATACCGATACCCGCAAGGGGGCGATGAACTCCGTGTACCATTGGGTGCGCAACTATATGCTGGGACGCAAGGCACGCCTTGTGCTCCGTGAAGCACACCGCAAGGAGGGCAGCCTGCTGGATTTGGGTACGGGGACCGGTTACTTTGCCGATGTCATGCAGCGTCGCGGCTGGCAGGTGGAAGCTGTGGAAAAGAGTGCGCAGGCGCGTGCCTTTGCCAAAGAACACTTCAATCTGGATGTGAAACCCCATACGGCATTGAAAGATTTTGCACCGGGCAGTTTCGACGTCATCACCCTATGGCATGTCATGGAACATCTGGAACCCCTCAACGAAACGTGGGAAACCTTGCACTCCCTGCTGACTGAAAAGGGGGTGCTGATTGTAGCTGTGCCCAACTGTTCCTCCTTCGACGCAAAGAAATACGGGGCTTACTGGGCTGCCTACGATGTGCCCCGCCATTTGTGGCACTTCACACCGGGCACCATCCAGCAATTCGGTTCCAAGCATGGCTTCATCATGGCAGAGCGGCATCCCATGCCGTTCGATGCCTTCTACGTCTCCATGCTGACAGAAAAGCACATGAGGCACTCGTGTACTTTCCTGCGGGGAATGGTGACCGGTACACTGGCCTGGTTCAGCGCGTTGGTGAAGAAGGAACGCAGCAGTTCCATGATTTACGTGTTCAGGAAGAAAGGGTGAGAAAAGGGATTAGGGATTAATGATTAATAGCGACTGATTTACATAACTTGTAGCTTGTAACTCGTAACTTATAATTGGTATAATGAAAGCAAAGAATAACTCGGTATCCTATTTTGACATGCAGTTCATTACGTCCAGCATCAGTACGACGCTGGTGTTACTGCTGTTGGGGCTGGTCGTATTCTTTGTGCTCGCGGCTCATAATCTTTCCGTGTACGTCAAGGAGAACATCAGTTTCTCCGTGCTTGTCAGTGACGACATGAAGGAGAGCGACATCCTGAAGCTTCAGAAGAGGCTGGACAAGGAGGCTTTTGTGAAGCAGACGGAATACATTTCCAAGAAGCAGGCACTCCGCGAGCAGACTGAGGCGATGGGTACGGACCCGCAAGAGTTCCTCGGCTACAATCCTTTCACTGCCTCCATCGAAATCAAGCTGCATTCCGACTATGCCAATTCGGACAGCATCGCCAAAATAGAGAAACTGATTAAAAAGAATACCAATATCCAGGAAGTGCTCTACCAGAAAGACTTGATAGATGCCGTGAACGATAATATAAGGAATATCAGCTTGATGCTGCTGGGGCTGGCTGTGATACTGACGTTTATCTCCTTTGCGCTGATAAACAACACCATCCGTCTGGCTATATATTCCAAGCGTTTCCTTATCCACACCATGAAGCTGGTGGGAGCAAGCTGGGCATTCATCCGTCGTCCGTTTCTGCGGCGCAATTTCTGGATAGGTGTGCTGGCCGCTTTCATAGCCGACAGCATTCTGTGGGGAGCCGCCTATTGGCTGGTGTCCTACGAACCGGAGTTGGTCAAGGTGATTACGCCCGAGGTGATGGTGCTGGTGTCGGGTGCCGTGCTGGTGTTCGGTGTACTTATTACGTGGCTGTGCGCTTTGCTTTCCATCAACAAATATCTGAGGATGAAGGCAAGCACACTGTATTATATTTAACGCCTTGAAGTGCATAGAGAGAAAGCACTGTTATCGCAGCCTCCAAATAGTAAATTGTAAATAGTAAAATAGTAAATGTATAGATGAGTAAAGAGAAATTCGCTTTTGATAAGACCAATTTTATCCTGCTTGGCATCGGAATGGCGGTGGTTATCATTGGTTTTCTTCTGATGACCGGTCCCGCGTCTACCCCGACGACCTTTGAGCCGGACATTTTTAGTGTGAGACGCATCAAGGTGGCTCCGGTAGTTTGCCTGCTGGGGTTTGTGTTCATGATATATGCCGTGCTGCGCAAGCCTAAAAGCTGTCGTGCAGAGGAGTAAACTTTCAGACGCGGATTACACAGATGACGCAGATTGGAATATTAGAAATCCGTGTCATCTGCGTTATCTGCGTCTGAAAAATAATCAGAAAGAAAGTAGTAACAGAGCTTCCGGACAGCCCCTCCGGCAACTCAAGAACTTAAAAACTTAAACAAATTGGAATGGTTTGAAGCGCTTATCCTTGGGCTTATTCAAGGACTGACCGAATATCTGCCGGTGAGCAGTAGCGGACACCTCGCCATAGGTTCGGCATTGTTCGGTATTGAGGGAGAGGAGAATCTTGCTTTTACGATAGTGGTACATGTGGCTACGGTGTTCAGTACGCTGGTGATACTCTGGAAAGAGATTGACTGGATTTTCAAGGGACTGTTCAAGTGGCAGATGAACGAGGAGACACGTTACGTCATCAATATACTGGTATCCATGATACCTATCGGCATTGTGGGGGTATTTTTCAAGGACGAAGTAGAGGCCATTTTCGGTTCGGGACTGGTCGTTGTGGGCTGCTGCCTGCTGCTGACAGCTCTGCTGCTGTCTTTCTCCTATTATTATAAGCCGAAGCAGAAGGAGAACATCAGCATGAAGGATGCCTTTATCATCGGTCTGGCACAAGCATGCGCGGTGCTTCCGGGGCTTTCCCGTTCGGGCAGTACCATTGCAACCGGTCTGTTGCTGGGCGACAACAAGGCGAAGCTGGCACAGTTCTCTTTCCTGATGGTGATGCCTCCCATCCTGGGCGAGGCACTGCTGGATGGAATGAAGATGATGAAAGGTGAGGCGGTTGCAGGGGATATTCCGACGCTTTCGCTGGTGGTAGGTTTCCTGGCTGCTTTTGTTTCGGGCTGCCTGGCCTGCAAGTGGATGATAAATATTGTGAAGAAGGGCAAGCTGATTTATTTTGCCATCTATTGCGCGATAGCCGGTGTCATAACGCTCATATTAAGCTAAAGTCCCCTCCTTGTGTGGGGGAAAGACTGATTACTCCGGAAATCAATAAGAGAAAAATATTAAGTTGTACCATTTTATCCCCCTCCCTACCGGGGAGGGGTTAGGGGAGAGGCCAATGAATTTTAAAGAAGGAGAAGTCCTCTATTTCAATAAACCGCTGGGATGGACATCGTTCAAGGTTGTGGGACATGCGCGTTACCACATCTGCCGGCGGATAAAGGAGAAGAAGTTGAAAGTAGGCCATGCCGGTACCCTCGACCCGCTTGCTACGGGGGTGATGATAGTCTGTACGGGCAAGGCCACGAAACGGATTGAGGAATTCCAGTATCACACGAAGGAGTACGTTGCCACCATCCGGTTGGGTGCCACCACTCCCTCTTACGACCTGGAACATGAGATAGATGCCACCTATCCCACGGAGCACATCACCCGCGGACTGGTGGAGGAGACGCTGAAGAAGTTCATCGGCGAGATACAGCAAGTGCCTCCCGCCTTCTCGGCATGTATGGTGAACGGGAAACGTGCCTACGACCTTGCCCGCAAGGGAGAGGAGGTAGAGCTGAAACCCAAGTTGCTCGTCATCGACGAGATAGAGCTGCTGGACGACGGGCTGGATATTGCCGAACCGTGGATAAAGGTACGCGTAGTATGCAGCAAAGGAACCTATATCCGCGCCCTGGCACGTGACATCGGCGAAGCCCTGCAGAGCGGCGCTCACCTCACCGCCCTGGAGCGTACCCGCGTAGGCGACGTCCGGCTGGCAGACTGCCTCAATCCCCTCGATTTCAAAGAGTGGATAGAGGCGCAGGAGATAGATATTTAGTTATAAGTTATGGGTTATAAGTTATTTGCTATGAAGTGTAGCATACTGCCGGATAACTCATACCCTCTTATGACTAAAACAGACTGATATAAATAATAAATAACTCATAACTTATAACTAATTATGAAACTGTCGCAATTCAAATTCAAGCTTCCCGAAGAGAAGATAGCTTTGCACCCCACGAAGTACAGAGACGAGTCACGTCTGTTGGTGTTGCACCGTAAGACGGGTGAGATTGAGCACAAGATGTTCAAGGATGTTCTGGACTATTTTGATGACAAAGATGTGTTTATCTTCAACGACACCAAGGTTTTCCCTGCCCGCTTGTACGGTAACAAGGAAAAGACCGGTGCGCGTATTGAAGTGTTCTTGTTGCGTGAGTTGAACGAAGAGCTCCGGTTGTGGGATGTACTGGTGGATCCTGCCCGTAAAATACGTATCGGCAATAAGCTCTACTTCGGTGACGACGACTCTATGGTGGCTGAGGTTATCGACAACACCACTTCGCGTGGGCGTACGCTTCGTTTCCTTTACGACGGTCCGCACGATGAGTTCAAGAAGGCGCTCTATGCGCTGGGCGAAACGCCGCTGCCCCACAGTATCATCAACCGTCCCGTAGAGCCGGACGATGCCGAACGTTTCCAGTCTATTTTTGCACGCAACGAAGGAGCTGTTACGGCGCCTACCGCCAGCCTGCACTTCAGCCGCGAGCTGATGAAGCGTATGGAAATCAAGGGTATTGACTTTGCCTACATCACCCTGCATGCCGGCTTGGGTAACTTCCGCGACATTGATGTGGAAGACCTCACCAAGCACAAGACAGACTCCGAGCAGATGATTGTGAACGAGGAAGCCGTACGGATTGTGAACCATGCCAAAGACCTGAACCGCCAAGTCTGTGCCGTAGGTACCACCGTGATGCGTGCCATCGAGAGCACCGTCAGCACCGACGGACATTTGAAGGAATACGAGGGTTGGACCAACAAGTTCATCTTCCCGCCGTACGACTTTACCGTGGCCAATGCCATGATATCCAACTTCCACATGCCGCTCAGTACCCTGCTGATGATTGTTGCCGCTTTCGGCGGTTACGAGCAGGTGATGGAGGCATACAATGTGGCATTGAAGGAAGAGTACCGCTTTGGTACGTATGGAGATGCGATGCTGATTACAGACCGGTAATTATGGTTGTTTATTTCAGTCTTGGTACCAATCTCGGCGATAAGGAGCAGAACCTCCGCATGGTCGTCCAAAAGATAAGAAAGCAGATAGGGGAAGTGATTTCCCTATCTGCTTTTTATGCTACTGCCCCGTGGGGCTTTTCTTCCGATAATACTTTTCTGAATGCCGCACTCTGCGTAGACACTGCTTTGGCACCTTTGGAGGTGTTGCAAACGACGCAGGAAATCGAGCGGGAGATGGGGCGTACGCATAAGTCTGTCAATGCAGTGTATAGCGACCGTGTGATAGACATCGACCTGTTGCTCTGTTTTGCCGATGACGGTACTCCCGTTTTGCTGGATACTCCCGAACTGAAACTTCCTCATCCGCTGATGCAGGAACGCCGTTTCGTGATGGAGCCGTTGGCGGAGATTGCTTCAGGCGTGGTGCATCCGGTATTGGGAAAGACAATCGGGGAATTGTTGCAAAATCAGTGTTAATCTCTGCTATCTGTAGCGCAGATACAAGATTTCTTTTTTATCTTTGCCTCCGGAAAGCGAAGATAGGCTGCACCTCAGCATAAAAAATGAACAAGTTCATTTTGTTCTGCGTTCGGTTTGCACTATCTTTGCCCCCGAAAAACGATATGTGGAGAGATTTGAGTAGCTTGCAACCACAGAAAAAAATGCTAAAACACATCCTTTTCTGACGGCACGTTTGTGTGCCGGATGCATCTACTCCACACACCTCCTTCCGCCATTCGTTGAATTATCAATTATCAACTATCAATTCTCAACTGAAATGGGATATTTATTCACATCCGAATCGGTGTCTGAAGGACACCCCGACAAAGTGGCCGATCAAATATCGGACGCTGTGCTTGACAAACTGTTGGCCTACGACCCCAGTTCGAAAGTAGCTTGCGAAACTCTGGTTACTACCGGTCAGGTAGTGCTGGCTGGAGAAGTGAAAACCAAAGCGTACGTTGACATGCCTCTCATCGCACGCGAAGTAATCAAGAAAATCGGCTATACCAAAGGCGAGTATATGTTCGAGAGCAATTCGTGCGGCGTGCTGAGCGCCATCCACGAGCAGAGCCCCGACATCAACCGCGGCGTGGAGCGACAGGACCCCATGGAACAAGGTGCCGGAGACCAGGGGATGATGTTCGGCTACGCCACCAACGAAACGGAGAATTACATGCCGCTTTCACTGGACCTTGCACACCGCATCCTGCAAGTGCTGGCAGATGTCCGTCGCGAAGGCAAGGTGATGACCTACCTCCGTCCCGACGCCAAGAGCCAGGTGACCATCGAATATGATGACAACGGCACACCCGTACGCATCGATACCATCGTAGTTTCCACCCAGCACGACGACTTCGTACAGCCTGCCGACGACAGCGATGCCGCCCAGCTGAAGGCCGACGAGGAAATGCTCGCCCAAATCCGCCGGGATGTAATCGAGATTCTGATGCCGCGTGTCATTGCTTCCATCCATCATGAAAAGGTGCTGGCACTGTTCAACGACCGTATCACATACCACGTCAACCCCACGGGCAAGTTCGTAATCGGTGGTCCTCACGGTGACACCGGGCTGACGGGACGCAAGATTATCGTAGATACCTACGGCGGCAAGGGTGCCCATGGCGGCGGCGCTTTCTCCGGAAAGGACCCCTCTAAGGTAGACCGCAGCGCAGCTTATGCAGCCCGCCACATTGCCAAGAATCTGGTAGCTGCCGGCGTTGCCGACGAAATGCTGGTGCAGGTAAGTTACGCCATCGGTGTGGCACGCCCCATCAATATTTTCGTAGATACTTATGGCCGCAGCCACGTCAATATGAGCGACGGTGAGATTGCCCGTAAGATTGACGAGCTGTTCGACCTTCGCCCCAAGGCAATAGAAGACCGCCTGAAACTGCGCAACCCCATCTATCAGGAGACTGCCGCCTACGGACACATGGGCCGCGAGCCGCAGACCATCGTCAAGCATTTCAAGAGCCGCTACGAAGGCAACAAGGACATTGAAGTGGAACTCTTCACCTGGGAGAAGCTGGATTATGTGGACAAGGTGAAAGCCGCATTCGGTTTATAATCAGCATAGCTTTACGGCTATTTATATAGAAGGCTGCCCTTCTGCAGATACCGATGTTTCGGAGGATGCAGAAGAGGCAGCCTTTGTTGTTTTGGTCTTGCTCTTCAAATGGATTTTTTCACCGGCAGTACAAACACGAACCTTGCCCCCTCCTTGTACTCCTTGTCCAGCAGCACTTTCCCTTTCAGCCGTTCGGCGATGAGGCGGCAGATATTGAGTCCCAGACCGGTGCCTTGCCCGAAGTTGTCGGCCTTTTCAAAGCGTTCGAAGATGGTTTCCGAGTATTCCGGGGGAATGCCGGTACCGGTATCGGTGACGGAGAAGGTGACGTATCCGGGATTCTCTGTGAGAGAGCAGTGCAGGCGGATTTCGCCTTGTGTGGTGTGTTTCTCTGCATTGGTAAGGAAGTTGATGAGTATCTGGCACACACGTTGCCCGTCGGTGCTCAGTTCGTAGCAGTCGTCCACTTCGGAGGTGTAGTAGAGCTTCACGCCTTCGGGCTTGCGGTGTTCAACGGTGGTTATGGCTTCCCGGCAGAGCTTGTTGCAACTGTGCGGCGCTATCTTCATGGTGTATCTGTTGCTTTCCAACTCGGCTGCGCTGAGGATGTCCCCCACCAGTGTAAGGAGGAGGTCGGAATTGTGCTGTATGAGATGGCAGAAATCCTGCCTTTCCTCTTGGGAAAGGTTCGCGTCGGGGGAAGTGATGAGTTGTGAGAAGCCCACGATAGAGTTGAGCGGTGTCCGTATTTCGTGACTCATGTTCTGCAGGAAGATGCTCTTTGCCTTGTTGGCTGCTTCGGCTTGGTCGCGTGCTTCGGAAAGTTCCTCGTTCTTGTGGCATAGTTCGAGGTTGACTTTACGTTTGCGGTGGGGGTAGAGCATCAGGAAAAGCAGGGATAACAGCAAAAAGCCGGTGACAATGCTGAAAAGAGTGATGCGGTAGCGCGAGGTGGCCTGTATGTTTTCCATTTTCAGGCGTTCGGCGCCTATCTGGGTGTTCAGTTCGGCGATGTCCGACAGTTGCAGGAGATTGTTCGTCGAATCCAACTGCTGGTGGTATTTTTTCAGATATTTGATGGCATTGGGATAGTCTTTGGCGCATTCGTAAATGTAGGCATGTTGTTGCAAGCCTTTCTCGGACAATTGGTCAGCGTGGGCATGGGCCTGCTCATACTGTTTGTCCAGTATGTTCTTGCTGATGTGGGCTATCAGTAGGGAAACGTTGGCAGAGAGCTTGCAGCGGTCTGCCATTTGTACGGCTTCTTTATAACAGTCGTTGAATTCATCTATACGTTTCTGCTTGAACAGTATCAAGCATTTCTCTATCATGGCTTGGGCTATGTTCCGTTCTGTTTTAGCGCTCTTCAAGGCTTTTTCGCAATAGTCCAGTGCGGTGGCGTAATCTTTTTGGGTGTTACGGTAATATTCGGCAAGGCTTGAGTATAGTTGGCTGGGATCCTGGTCGGGCATATTCTTCAGCATATAGTCCAAGGCTTCCTGATAGTATTGGGCGGAGAGGTCGAAGTTTCCGCGTGATTTGTAGATATGGCCCATGGTTCGGATACAGCTGAAGATACCGTAAGGGTATCTGTCGGCAAAAGCTTGCTTTTTCATTTTTTCCGCTTTCTGCAAGGCGAGCAATGAGCGTTGTTGGTTCAGGAAGTAGATGATTTCGCTGCTCCAAGCGTGATAATAATATTGCAGATAGTTATTGGCACGTGAAATCTCTTTCAGGTCAGTGGATGCCTTTTCTATTTTGCTATCATCTTTTTGGGATATATAGAACTGCAGGGGGATGATGTATGCCAGGCATTGTGCTTTTTTGTCACCGAGCTTCAGAGCCTGTTGATACAAAGTGTCGGCCACCAGCAGCCCCTCCTGCTGGCGTGCCTGCTTGGAAGCCCGCTGGTAGATGGGGTAGAGTGCATCGTCTATCTTGTAGGGATTGTTCTGTGCTGCGGAAGGTAGGGACACCCATACTGAAAGCACTAGAAAACATAACCTTGAAAGAATGCACTCCCTCTTTGTTCTATTGGATGGAATAAGCATGTTTTTTTCCGGATACTTATGATTATGCCTATGGCATCGCAAAAATAAGATAAAAGAATAAATTACAAGCTTTTTTTGTATAATTTCTCTGTTTGCTTGTTGAATGATCCTTGCCAGGAGCTTTCTTACGAAATTTCCGGTGATAATGCCGCCCTCTACATCATCATATTCTTCCTTATCGAGAACTTCACGATGGCCATTGCATTGACTGCCGCCAGCGGCAGGTCCATGGGGTCGTGGTGGTTGTTGTAGCTCACCAGACGGATGCAGTCCGGCCGTTCCGAGTGGTTGACGTATTTCACTGCCAGGTATTCGTCGCCGCCCCGTTCGAAGGAGACGAGATACATTTCACCGTAGATGACGTCGGTGAAGTCGCGGATGGACTTAAAGCCTACGATGTCACCGGACTTGAGGATGGGATACATCGAGTCGCCCGAGACGTAGACGGCACCGTCGCACACAGGGATATTGGGAATTACAATCCGCCCCAAGGCGTACTGCGGGCGGTCAGCCAGCAGTGTCTTCAGGTTGGCGGCGGCAGAGATGTCATAGAGGGTCACGCTACGGTCGTCCATAGGGTCGGCTGTTTTCGGTGTGTGAAGTATTTCCACTTCACCTTGTACCAAGTCGTTGTCACAGAATTTTGAATGATGTGCAGGCGAGCCCTTTCCCGTCAGCAGCCAGTTGTAGTCCACGTCGTCCAGGCTGCCCAGCAGCAGGGGGAAGTCGATGCTATTGCGGGCGTTCCAGTTGCTCAGTGTGGAGCGTGATATACCCAGAAAGGCGGCAAGTTCGCTGTCTGTCTTGAATTCTTTCGCCAGTTTGGCACGTTTTATGATGTCTGCCGCACAAAATACCGGGTCTTTGTCATTCGCCATATTCTTCAGTTTTTACGTGTAAATTATTCAGAAACTATTATCTCCTCATTTATACTGTCTTACGTCTTATTTAAGAATTTAATTCCCGATTTGTTTGTTTTATAAATGAAAACAGCATTATCTTTGTTGGGACAAAAATACATATCATGTTTTATAAATGCAAATAAAAGGGAGGGATTTATGGAAAATACACATCTGGTCTTTTATCCGGAAGCATCCGAATTTAGCAAAAATACTTACGAATTTGAAAAAATGGGCATCCGCCTTGCCGGATGTATAGATGAGGTGCGTTGGAAGTATAGATGCAACGCGCTGGATGTATAGATAGAATACGCTGGATATATACTTCCAGCAAACAGCCCCTACAAGCATCTTTGGCAGGGGCGTGCCGAAAAAAATATTATTGTACTAATTCTTAACAAAAAATGGTTATGGAACAGATTATTGAAAAAAATGTTCGTTTCTGTGGATGTTGCCACAGAGAACTGCCCGTTGATTCTTTTTATGTAGACAAGCGTACGCTTGCCCCCGACAATTATTGCAAGGAATGCCGTAGGGCGATGAGTAACGCCCGCTACCGTCGCTCACTTCCTGCAAGCAATCCCCTCCGTTATCCGGTCATCACTGAAATTTCGGACTGTACCCTTCGTATGTATCTTATTCTGAATGCTTTGAAGGTAGTGCGCGAAAGCGTGCTCCGCAAGCGGAAACGCCTATGCGAAGCAGGTGATATAGAATGATACAAGCCGCTCTCTCCCCCTAATCACTAACCCCTAATCATCAAACCATGTCCAGAATCAAAAAACGGGGACTTGACTATTTCCCCTTGAACACAGACTTCATGCACGACCGTCTGGTGCGCCGCATCATGAAGCGTGAGGGTGACGGCTCCTTTGCCATTCTGCTGGGCGCCCTCTCCTGCATTTATGCCGACGAAGGCTATTACGTGTGTGCCGACGAGCTTTTCTACGAAGACCTTTCCGCCTGCCTCTATGAAAAGACGGCTGCCGACGTGAAGCGCATTCTTGCCCTGGCTGTGGAGTACGGCATTTTCAATGCCGCCCTTTTCGGCAAATACGCCATCCTGACTTCTGCCGAGATACAGCGGCAGTATCTGTTCAGTACCAAGCGCCGGAAATCTTCCGCCATAGACACACGTTATTGTCTGGTGGATGATTCTCAGAGCGATGACGAGGCCGCGCCGACTGCCGCCGGGAGAGTGCCGTCTGCCAATGGAAGCGTGCCGTCCGCTGCCGAAAGTGCAGCATTTAAGCCCGAAAATGCGACATCGGGTACATATAGCACAGCAGAGCATAGCACATCACAACACAGCAAAGAAAATCCCCTCCTCCATAGTTCCTCCGGAACCGGGGGCACTGAGGGCGCGGATGTGCCATCCGCGGAGGGGGAATATCTTCGGAAAATAGAGCAACTGCAACCGCCGCAGGATGGCACGGACCGCAACCTGGACGGGTTGCTTTTCAATCTGAAGCAGTTCCATATTCCTCCGCAAGAGCAGTATGCCATTATCCTCAAAAGTAATTTCGGTGCTATCGGCCACCCCCTGTGGAAGGGCTTCTATGCCTTGCGCGAGAGTCATGGCAAGATACGGCAACCGGGGCGATACCTGTTGAGCCTGTGCTGTAAATAGTGTTTTCGATATGTGAATAAATTCATGAAGAAAAACGGTTTTTTTAATTTGCACACTTTTCCGGATAGCGTTATCTTTGCAATGTGGTTAAGCTTAATACACGAAAATAAAACAATGTTGTTTCATTTGAAAAAAACGAATCCTTGAATTTCAAGACAAACTATTAATTTTTAAAACAAAACTACTATGCCAGTAATTTACAAATCATTTCAGTCGGTTCTTGCCAACAAAGAGGGCAAGAAGCTTTTCTATCCCCGCGTGGTGCTGACGGGGAATGTGGACACCGAGCAGGTGGCCAAGGAGATTGCGGAATTGTCTTCCCTCTCTACGGGTGACTCGAAGAATGTCATCGACAACCTGGTGACCGTGATGACTCGCCACCTGCAGTCTTCCGAGAGCGTGACGCTGGACGGTCTGGGTACTTTCCGCCTTACGATGAAGTCCACCATGAACGGTGTGGAAGACCCTCTGAAGGTATCGGCTACCCAGTCCACGCTACGAGTGCGTTTTCTGCCCACTTCCAAGCGTAATCTGGACCATACGGTGTCTACCCGTTCGCTGGTGACCGGGGTGAAGTGCGTGCGCTTCGACCTTCAGGACACGGCAGGTTCGGGCGGCAACGACGGTGGCTCGGGCGGTAACGACGGTGACCAAGGTGAAAATCCGTTGGGATAAGGCCATTTACGATTTGACGATTTACGATGTACGATTGAAATTCGTACTGCTAAATAACCGCGCCTATGCAGGCATTTATGATACGAAAAGTAATCGTACATCGTAAATCGTCAAATCATAAATTACTAATCTTCAATCATTAATCACTAACTAATCTTATGCGAAAAATCAACTACATCGTGGTGCATTGCAGCGCCACGCGGGAGGGCTGTACGCTTACTTCCGAGGCTCTGGAGGCAGAGCACCGCCGCCGTGGCTTCCGCACGACGGGCTATCACTACTATATCCGGAGAGACGGTACCGTGCTCGGAACCCGTTCCTTGGAACTGCCCGGTGCGCATTGCCGCGGTCACAACAAGTATTCGATAGGTATCTGCTACGAAGGCGGGCTGGATGCCTGGGGAAATCCGAAGGATACCCGTACGCCGGAGCAGCGTTCGGCCCTGCACCTGCTGGTGTACCAGCTGCTACAACAGTTCCGGAATGCCCGTGTATGCGGCCACCGCGACCTCAGTCCCGATTTGGACGGAGATGGGACGGTGGAGCCGTGGGAGTGGGTGAAGCAGTGTCCGTGCTTCGAGGTAAGTAAAGAATTTTAGAACAATCATCTTTAAAACATGGAATTATGAAAATAAGCAAAGAAACCTGGAAAGATATCTTGAAAATTGTGGGTACCATCATTGCCACCATAGCCAGTGTGCTGGGCGTGCAGGCGATGCCACTGTAAAAACAAGTATTACAAAACTAAAAAAGTGTGCCGGAAGCCGAAATACCTACTTCAGGCGCACTTATTTAAGAAATATATAAATTTCATTGAATATGAAAAATAGAATAAAAGTATTGTTAGCTCTTCTTATGTTATGTGGTACAACGCAGTCGGTACGTGCACAGGACGGTGGAGATATGAATAATCATCTTCTGCGGATAAATGATTATGTACCTGCTATTCCCGAAGCGGCAGGTATGCAATTGTATGGAAACATTCCTGTAAGTGAATACACAGGAACACCTGATATCTCTATACCGCTATATACCCTTAAATGTGGGCGTATAGAACTACCCATTACGTTGTCTTATCATGCGAGCGGAGTCAAGGTGGCTCAAGAAGCTACGTGGGTAGGTCTTGGTTGGAATCTTTTGGCAGGAGGGTGCGTCAACCTTAATGCTGTGGGCAAGGTAGACGCGACCTCTGGTACATTTGCTACTTGGGCTGAATGGGAGAAAATAAAATATCACTGGAAAGTACAGAGTGCTGATACGTTGAACTACCGTTCGGGGACCGAGGAACTGATGAATTTGTGGGGAAATTTAATGTTCGACCCCAATACGAGTAATACGACCAATGGAATTATTAATGAAGGCCTTATAGGGCAAGGTGAAAGAGATATATTTGAAGTTGCATTGCCCGGAGGAAGATCATTCAAATACTTCTTGCACCCCAAAAGTCAGACTCCTGTCATTATCGGTTCCAGGATGAATTGTAAAGTGTGGCATAGTGCTGAAAAAGTGATCATTACAGATGAAGCAGGCACATCTTATGCCTTCAGACCTTATGCATTTGTAACTTCCAATGCCCCCTTGACTTATATGCTGACAAGTATGACGGATGTGACGGGACATACTATCACTCTATCCTATGTTACCGCCAGTTGCTATTCAGTGCCTGTTATGTCGGAGTATTATACCGTAGGTACCCCTCCGGACAATGACCATATAAAACGGAACTTTACTGCCGGCATTTCACAGACTTGCTATTTAAGCAAGATAGAAACCGATACGGAAGTAGTGATTTTCGAGATGGGAAGTCGTGAAGACCGCTATCCGGGAACTACCGGAAAACTGACAAACATGAAAATAAAGAGTAAGTTGGACGGGAAGGATGTGTATTCTTACCAGTTCAATTATGATTACTTCATTTGTCCCGAATAATCAGTCGGAGGTAATTACTTGTCATCGGACGATTATGGGTCGTCGTCTACCATACCCACCAGCGTACTTCGTAAACGTCTGAAACTGCTTTCTGTACTTCGAAAAAATGGCACTTCGCAGGGTGAAAAGCATACATTCACTTATAATGAAGCTGTGAACTTGCCTTATAAGACTTCTTTTGCCATAGACTATTGGGGATATTACAATGGACAGCAGAATACTTCCACGCTTACAAACCGTGTTCATACATTGATTCCCTCCCTGGAAGGTTTGACGAATGTTCCTTTATCCGGTTCTACCGCTGTCAGAAATTGTAGCCGGGAGTATATTACGGCCAATATGCTGAAGAAAATCACATATCCTACGGGCGGCAGTGTGGAGTTTGAGTTTGAACCTCACACTTTTGTAGGAGACAATCGTTTCATTTCTGCAGAGGATTTGAATAAGTATGACGCACAAGTCAAAGGTGTCAATACTGTCAACAACAACGACCTGATAGTGACGCCTTCCGCTACTTTCACTCTGCCCACCACGCAGGTAGTGACGGTGGATGCTCAAGTCAATTTTCCCGATTATGAAGTCAATCAAGTCACCGGCTCCGGAACCACTTTGCGGAAACTCGGTGCCGGAGGAAGTGTCATTAAATCGTACAAAGTGACTTCACAAAATACCAGTGGGCATGTGTATCATGTCAACGAGTCGTTCACATTGGAAGCGGGAGATTATGTCCTGACAAGTACATTGAGTTCTGCAGTTACCAATCAAGGTTATTCTACCCGCAATGCCAGTTCTGCTACTTTGACCTATAGAGGCGGTGGAACTGCAGTAAACAAAGACACATTGCAGAAAGTTGGCGGAGGGGTGAGAATCAAGACCATTACTAAAAAGAATAATACAGGTGAAGTGTTGGAACGTACCGGTTACTTGTATGAAAGCGAGAATCACAAGACCTCTGGCATTCTGATGTTCTCAGTCAAGTTCTATGATGATTTTAATGTCCGGCGCGGAAGCTATACCACAACTCCTGAAGGAGTGATACGCCCTTCTACCAGTTACCACACTTTCCGCCGTTTTTATGCTCAGGCGCAAACTCCACCAGCTTCTGCGCCCAATGCCAATCCTGTAGGTTACAGCCGTGTCGTCAAGCAGCGCGATTTTCTGGATGCGGGGAGAGAGGAACTCGTATTCAGTAACATAGCCGGCCAGGATTATGATGCTACCTTGGCTTATATGCCTGCCAACTATAATGGGCGACTACTAAAAAAGAGCATCTATGATGCCGGTAATATCTTGGTATGGGAAGACACCTATGAATATGAGATTGCAAACAAGTGGCAAGAATTGACCAACATCCGTGTAAGGGACAACTATGTGGGTCCGGTTAATTGCTATTCCGGCAGTATCACCTATAATGAAAACATCGGAGGACAGACGGTGAGCTTTAGAAATCCATTGGCTTATCACGGACGTTTTGAGATAACTTTATATCCGCATCTTACCTATGATATACGGTTAAAACGGGAAGTTTCGACGGAATATGCCCATGGTGTACCGGTGACGCAGGAAAAACTGTATACCTACAACAGTCGTAACCAGATAGCTACTTGCCGCACAAGTACCAGCCGTTCGGGCTATGTAATGGAAAGCTATGCTTATGCAGCGGATGTTTCTTCCTACAAAGATGAATTCAAGGCTAATAACGTGCTTGATGCTGTACAGAACTACCAACGAACATCGGGAGGAGCGACGCTGTATCTGAATAATACGTACGGGGACGTCTTTTCTAAATTCACCTTGCAGTCCAGTGAAGAATATAGTAGTTTGTATCCTGAGAAAAGAACTGTTTCTTATAGGTATGATAGTAAATGGAATCCGGTGGAAGTTACTACTCCCGACAACATGTCTGTGGTCTATTTGTGGGGCTATAAATATTCTTTGCCGATTGCCCGTCTCAAAGGTATCACTTATGCGGAAGTAGTGTCTCGGCTCGGAACAACAGGTTTGGATGCTTTGTGTTCTGCCGGTTCACCCAATACGACGGCCCTCTATGCACTGAAAACGTCCTTCCCGGAATGCGAGGTCACAACCTGGCTTCACAATCCTTCTTATGGGCTGAAGGAGATAAGAAAAGCAACTGGTTTTAAGGATTTCTATCTCTATAATGCTTTGGGTGATTTATCTGATGTGCAGGATCATAACCAAAATCCTATTGCCTCGTACTTCTATCAGTGGTCTCCTGACGGCACTTCGCAGAATTACGTTCGCACTCATGCTATGACTGCAGCAGCAGGTAGCAAGTATATGGCAAGTTATGATTATTATGACGGCTTGGGGCGTCTCTTCCAGAAGGTACAAAAGGGAATTACTCCTGCCGGAAGTAATTTGATATCGTTACAAGAATATGATGGCGCAGGACGTCGTTCGGAGAGTTGGCTCCCAATTGTTTCCTCCTCTGTTTATATGTCTCCTTCGGCTATCAAAAGTGCGGCTCCGGGCAACTATTCAAGTGATTCCCGTCCCTACAGCAAGCCTGTTTACAGTGTTTCCCCATTAGACCGCATTCTGAAGCGATACTCTCCGGGAGCGGCATGGGCATCAAAACCTGTAACTATGGATTATCTGGCTAATTCTTCCGATGTGAATTGCATTAACTATTCGGTAAGTTCGTCTGGGGCACTTGTCAACAACGGTACTTATGCAGCCGGACAGTTGCGCGTGGTGAAACGTATTGACGAAGACCAACATGTTTCTTATACTTTCACAGACAAACAAGGCCATATATTGCTGGAACGCCAGATGCAGGGTAGCGAGCAGCATGATACTTATTATGTGTATAACGATTTGGATAACCTTTGCTTCGTATTACAACCGATGTATCAGAGTGTGTCAAACCTGGATCAATATGCTTTCCAGTACAAATATGACAACCGTAACCGTTGTAATTGGAAAAAGCTTCCAGGTGCTTCTGCTGTGAGCTATGTGTACGATAAGGCAGACAATATGATCTTTTCCCAGGATGGCAAGCAGTATGCCTCTAAGCAGTGGAGTTTCTATCTGTATGATAAGTTCCATCGTCTGGCAGTGCAGGGCGTTTGTTCCAATACGAATACGGCTGCAGTTTCGAATGTTATTGTATCATGTACACGGGTGAATAGCAACAGCGGTTTGGGTAACAGTGGATATACATCAAGCTTCGCCTTGGTGTCGCCCGAAGTCCATAGAGTAAACTATTATGACGACTATGCCTTCCGTAGTCTGACCGGTTTCGATAATGCCGGCTTTCCTGCGGCAACAATCGATGCCAAAGGATATGTCACCGGTAGTGTAGTCACTGTTCTTGGCAGCAGTACAAAACTTTATTCGGCTAATTATTATGACTTTGAGGGACGCATCACAAAAACGGTTCAAGGCAATTTGCTGGAGGGTTATGATACGACGAACACTGTTTATACTTTTACCGGCAAGCCGAACACTGTGACACATACACATACTGCCAGCGGAAAGACCACGCGCACGGAAGTATATACCTATACCTACGACCATGCGGACAGAATAAGTAAAGTGCAGCATAGTCTTGGCGGCACTTCAATCACTCTGTACGATGCCACTTATGACAACTTCGGTCGTTTGCTGACCAAGCAGTATCACGGAACGAGCATCAACAAACTGACATATGCCTACAACCTGCGTAGCTGGCTGACGGGCATCAGCGGTACATGCTTCACACAGAACCTGTACTACAACACGGGTGTGGGTACAGCGAAGTACAATGGCAATATCAGCAGCATGACCTGGAAGTCCGGGAACGAAAGTACAGTCCGCGGTTACAAATTCACTTATGACGGTCTTGACCGGATGCTGAACGCTACCTATGGCGAGACAGCAAGTATCAGCACGAATACGAACCGTTTCTCGGAGAACGTTACGGGTTATGACAAGAACGGTAACATCAAGAGTTTGCAACGTTATGGCCAGACTGGTGCCAGTGCCTACGGCCTGATAGACAACCTGACTTTTACCTTGAACGGCAATCAGTTGAGCCGTGTGGACGATGCCGTGAGTACCGTTGCATACGGTACAAACACTGCCTTTGTGAACGGTGCAAGCGCCGCAGGGGAGTATGCCTACGATGTCAATGGTAATTTAACAAAAGATTTGAATAAGGGAATTACCGATATTCAATATAATGTATTAAATTTGCCGAGTACGGTATCGTTCAGTGATGGTAGCACGATCACCTATACTTATGGTGCTGACGGCACGAAACTGAGAACAGTCCATAAGATAGGCAGTACAACCACAACGACTGACTACTGCGGTAATGTGATCTATGAAAACGGTACTCAGAAGTTGTTACTCACCGAAGAGGGTTACATCAACCTGACCGGTACCCAGCAGTATCATTACTACTTGAAAGATCATCAGGGTAACAACCGTGTAGTGATCAACCAGTCTGGCACTGTGGAGGAAACTAACCATTACTACCCTTTCGGTGGTGTGTTTGGCACTACAGGCAATACCCAGCCTTACAAGTATAATGGTAAGGAGTTTGACACGAAGAAAGGGCTGAACTGGTATGATTATGGAGCACGTTATTATGATGCAGCATTAGGACGGTTTACAACGGTTGACCCTTCTTCTGAAAACTATTACGCTTTTAATCCTTATAGTTATTGTGTAAATAATCCGATTAAGTATATAGATCCTGATGGGAAAGATTTTATTATTTGGTATAAAGATTCCAATGGAAAGCAGGCTTATTTTTCTTTCAATGGAAAGAATGCAGCTATGGCACCTAATAATAGTTTTGTGAATGCTGTTGTTGAGGCTTATTTTTATAATAGTAAAAATGGTGGAGGAGAATATGCGCAAAAGATAGTTACAAATGCCAAATTGAAAGTTGGAATAGTAGAAAGCGATAAAGATAATAGGTTTGATTCTAGTGGTTTTATCCGTTTTAATCCAAATGCTGGTTTGAAGCTCAATGATGGCAATATTCTATCACCTGCTACAGGATTAGAGCATGAAGCTGCCCATGCATTTAATATGAAAACTAATAAAGTAGATGAATCACCAGATACTAGGTATGGGACAAAAGAAGAAAGAAGTGTTATTCAAGGTGCTGAATTAAAAACGGCAAAAGCTAATGGAGAACTTCCTTTAATGCATAAAGGGAGAATAAAACATAGCGAGGGGCAATGGGTTGTAACAAAATCTGTTACTTCAAATGTAGAATCTTCTTCTGTTGAATCCCAAGAGTTGAGAAATAGAATATTTAAATTTAGAAATAGCTGGACATCAGAATGAAAAGACAAATTTGTTTTCTAATATTAATTTCTTCCTTTTGTATTATCACATTAGGGCAAGAAGTAAAAAAAGTAAAATTGATATATGGTTCTCAAGGAGTATTGTTGCCTGTAAGTGCAAAGTGTACCCCACAAGGCTTTGAGCAGAGTTTTTATGAGAGTCTCAATTTCTTAACTACGTATGATGATATTTTTCTTGCTTGGTTTTCTTTTTATATGGAGCAATTAATTCCGGAAAGGAATATAGAGAAAGATATGGATCCACGTATTATGATTGTTGCATATCGTGATAGCTTACAAAATGATACTTTGTATTTAGGTGAATCTTATGGAATATTGAAAAATAGAGTAATGATGAAAGATGATAGTAATTTACTCAATCTAGTAAAGCGTAAAATAGGGTGGGGGATATCTCCTTTGCCCTCAGATTCGTTACTTTATCCTTCAATGTTGCCTTAATATAAATAGCTACTTGTTGTAGCGGATGTTGTTTATTCTTTGTTTTTGAGTATCAGAATCTTTAAATTGAATAAAATTAAAGGCTTTTTTGCTTATATTTTTTATCTTTGAAGTGAACCCTAAAAGTGTTTTATCTAACTTTTAGGGTTCGTTGTATCTAATCTCTTGGCTTTTCAGTATTCCCGATGCCCGTGGTCTGCTTACGGGCAGTGTTACGGAGCTGTCAGACGGGGGTACCGACCAGCTTTACAGTGTGCTGTATTATGATTCCCGTTCCCGTCTTATCCAGCGGTAAGTTTTGGTGGTAAGGATACGGTACGGAGTATACTGTCTATAACTTTACGGGGTAGCCCACGGAGCGTCGTCATGTTCATACAGTTTCCGGCAAGCCTTCCCGCAGTGAGACTTACACCTATGCTTATGACCTTGTCGGCAGGCTGCTGACCCTGAAGCATTAGGTTGACGGTTTAGGTGAGGTACCGCTTGCTACCTACGTTTATGATAATCTGGGTCGTTTACAGGCACGGTTCTGCCGTGAACAAGCAGTCGTACATTTACAATGTCCGTAGCTGGCTGACGGGCATCAGCGGTACATGCTTCACACAGAACCTGTACTACAACACGGGTGTGGGTACTGCGAAGTACAACGGCAGCATCAGCAGCATGACTTGGAAGTCCGGGAACGAAAGTACAGTCCGTGGTTACAAATTCACTTACGACGGTCTTGACAGAGTACTGAACGCTACCTATGGAGAGACAGCAAGTATCAGCACGAATGCGAACCGCTTCTCGGAGAACGTTACGGGTTATGACAAGAACGGTAACATCAAGAGTTTGCAACGTTACGGCCAGACTGGAGCCAGTGCCTACGGCCTGATAGACAACCTGACTTTTACCTTGAACGGCAATCAGTTGAGCCGTGTGGACGATGCCGTGATGGCTTCTGCTTACGGTGGAGGCTTCGAGTTCAAGGACGGCGTGAAGCAGGTCGGAGAGTACACCTACGATGCGAACGGCAATTTAACCAAAGATTTGAACAAGGGAATCACCGATATTCAATATAATTGTTTAAATTTGCCAAGTGCAGTAACGTTCAGCGACGGAAGTACGATTACCTATGTTTATGCAGCCGACGGCACAAAGCTAAGAACGGTTCATAAGATAGGTGGCGCTACCACCACAACGGACTATTGCGGGAATGTGGTCTATGAAAACGGAGCCCAGAAGCTTCTGATTACCGAAGAGGGCTATATTACTTTGAGCGACAACAAGTATTACTATTACTTGAAGGACCATCAGGGGAACAACCGTGTAGTCATAAACCAGAGCGGAGCGGTAGAGGAGACAAACCATTACTATCTGTTTGGAGGAGTATTCGCTTCATCAACAAGCACTCAGCCTTACAAGTACAATAGCAAGGAATATGACACGAAGAAAGGCTTGAACTGGTATGATTACGGGGCACGGCATTATGATGCAGTGTTGGGACGGTTTATGACGGTGGATCCGTTGGCAGAGAAGTATTATTCAGAAAGTTTGTATACTTATTGTTATAGTAATCCTATAAATTGTATAGACCCTAACGGGAAGGATGGTATTTATATTGCCTTCCCTGATTATAAAATATCAACTCCTATTGGTAAAATTGGGAATTTAGGTCATGCTGGAGTATTATTGATTGATAATAAAACAGGAGTGACTAAATATTATGAATATGGCAGATATGACAAAGAGGGTAAAGGAGTTGTCAGAACATTCGCTGTTCCAAATGTAAAAATAGGACAAGATAAAAAGCCTACATTGGAATCATTGAATAAAACTTTATCAATAATATCTGAACAAGCGGGACATGCCGGAAGAATAGAAGGAGCATATATTGAAAGTGATAAGTTTAAAGAAATGAAAAACTATGCAGAATCAAAAATAGCGGAGAATGCTAATTCAAAGAGGAAAGAGTATTCATTAAGGAATAATAATTGTGGAACTTTTGCGGCTGATGTTTTGAAACAAGACCCATCTGTAAAAGATAAGGCACCAGTAATTATAGATCCAAGGCCCAATAGTATAGTTAAAGAGTATTAAGATAATTTTAAGTCACTAAATTATGATCCTAAAAAGAGACAAGTTAAAATTGAATAGATATGGAAAGTCAAAGTATATCATTAGGAGATTTATTTTCAGTTGAATTATTTGTAGGATCAATAACGTTTGTTTTAGGAACGGTTTTGTTCTTCTTATTATTATTATTGAATTTGAGGCTTAATCTTAAAACGACATTATTATATTGTTGCCTGCAATTGATACTTGTTGTCTCTCTTTCTACTATTTTCTTTATATTTTGGCGTTTTAATTTTGATATAATGATAGGGTTTCTATATTTACCAGGTGTATTATCTGAGGTTTTTATTATGCTCTTATTCTATTTTATATTAAAAATAAAAAACAAATAATTGAATAATATTTTTATAACAATTCTATTACAGCGGGTGGAAACATCCGCTGTTTCTTTTTATAGGGTACCCACTATAATAGAAATATTAGCAGTCTAACTTGCCAAGTGGAGTAATGAAGGCCCAATGGCAAAATTTATTCAATGAGCTTTAAAGCAAATGTTAACGCCGCCTATGATAATACTACAATCATTGGTACAGACACTAACCGTTTCCGCGAGAACGCGACAGCTTTCGTCTACAATAACAGCTTCGAGTTCAAGGACAGCATGAAGCAGGCGAACGAGTACACCTACGATGCCAACGGCAATTTAACTAAAGATTTAAACAAGAATATTACCGGTATATCATATAATTGTTTAAATTTGCCAAATACAGTAACGTTCAGTGACGGAAGTACTATCACCTATATTTATGGAGCCGATGGCACAAAGCTGAGAACAGTCCATAAGATAGGCAGTACAACCACAACGACTGACTATTGCGGCAATGTGATCTATGAAAACGGAGTCCAGAAGCTGCTTCTTACCGAAGAGGGTTATATTACTTTGAGCGACAGCAAGTATCACTACTACTTGAAAGACCATCAGGGGAATAACCGGGTAGTCATCAGCCAGAGCGGCACGGTAGAAGAGACGAGCCATTACTATCCTTTCGGCGGTACATTTGCAAGTGCAGGTAATGTTCAGCCTTACAAGTACAACGGCAAGGAGTATGACTCGAAGAAAGGGCTGAACTGGTATGACTACGGGGCACGGCATTATGATGCGGCGTTGGGGAGGTTTGAGACGGTGGACCCTTCTGCTGAAAACTACTTCAAAATAAGTCTCTATGCTTATTGTGGTAACAGCCCTATCAGCAGAATAGACCCAACAGGAGCTGACTGGTATGAAGATAAACAAGGGAATTTACGTTGGCAGGAAGGCAGTGAAGCCTTAAAAGGCTATACTAATATCGGTTCATCTGCCTCTATTGCGTTAGGTAATGACAACTATCTGAACTTCTATCAGAATGGAGGTATCTTAGCCAATCAGGCTGTTAATGCTTTTGACTTGATAGCTTCCTGCGGTAAACTTCAGAATCAGTTCTTAGGTAAAACCAGTCCTTTATCTGAAGACTCTAAGTCTGCCCTTTTCAATTCTCTGAACAGTCGTTCTATAGATGCTATTGCGCGACCTATAGGCGAAGCTGCCTTTGGCTTTGGTGCCGGAGAGTTTGGCGGTATGTTGTTGGGGAAGGCAATAGGATGGGCTGTAGGAAAGGTGGCAGGAAGAGGTACTCAAAATGCAATACAATCAACTGCTCACGGAGTGCAACGGATTGCTGGAACAACGGCAACGAGAGGAGGGGTACTTTCTGTGAATGAAGTAAGAGTAACAAAGTCTGTAGGAAAGGCTTTTACTCAGGCTGATGGAGCTACAGTTTATCTTCATGAAATTACTCCCGGTAGATTTAATGCTGTTGTAGAAGGGAGGAAAGGTATAATAACAACAATGGGAAATTGGTCTCAAAAATCTATTAATAGAATAGCGAAAAATTATGGATGGAATATTAAATAAAGAAATGGTTGTTTGCTGTTTCTGCGGGAAGAGTTTACCCTTAGAAGCGGCTGTAGTTTTGAAAGTTTGGGCAAATGAGAAGAGTGAGGAGTATCAAGTATTATATTCCCATAAATCTCATTTTGTTAGAGCATTAGATAAATCAGTAATACTACATCCAGATTTATTAGAGCCTGATGCTTTAGGTTAATTCGTCGTAACGAACTACTGTCTTCCTCTGATATAGGTTGATTAAAAACCAATCTATCTAATTACTATCCTAACATCAGATATTCCATATCTTGTATGTTAGGATAGTTTTTGTTATTCTATCAGCGAGACGTAGGATACCTATTGTGTGTATGACGACCACCGTAATCTCTGCACTTGGAAGAAGCTTCCGGATGCGCAGCTCGCGGAGTATGTGTATGACAACGGTGGACGGCTGACGCAACAGGGGGAGTGCACGAACAAGACGGTTTCTTCCGATCAGGTGGTGCATGTGCAGAACTGGGCGGTACGGGTTTCCCGACGAGCCAGTTCACGAACGACACTTCGGGCTACAGTAAAGGCTCCCTGACAGGAAGCGCGGTGACTGTATCCGGCAGCAGTACTAAAATTTACAAAGGCTATTACTATGACGTCAAGGGGCGTGTAACTAAAGTCGTACAGAACAATCTTTTGGGCGGTTATGACGTGACTAATACGGTCTATACCTTTACGGGACAGCCCGCCACGGTGACGCATAGCCATACCGCAAGCGGCAAGTCCACACGTACGGAAGTCTATACCTATAGCTATGACCATGCAGACCGTGTAAGCAAGGTGGAGCATACTTTGGGAGGAACCAAAATAACTCTGGCAGACTATACGTACGATAGTTTCGGCCGTCTGAGTACCAAGTCCCTGCACGGCTCTGCGGCGAACAAGCTGACGTATGCCTATAACCTCCGCAGCTGGCTGACGGGCATCACAAGTACGCGCTTCACCCAGAACCTGTACTACAATACGGGTGTGGGTACCGCCCGCTACAACGGCAGCATCAGCAGCATGACCTGGAAGTCCGGGAATGAAAGCACCGTCCGCGGTTACAAGTTCACCTACGACGGACTGGACCGCATGCTGAATGCCACCTACGGCGAGACAGCAGGTATCAGCACGAACGCGAACCGTTTCAGTGAGAACGTGACGGGGTATGACAAGAACGGTAACATCAAGGGATTGCAGCGTTACGGGCAACTCTCTTCAGCCGCCTACGGCATGATAGACAACCTGACTCTCACCTTGAACGGCAATCAGTTGAACCGTGTGGATGATGCCGTGACGGCTTCCGCCTACAATGGCGGCTTCGAGTTCAAAAACGGTGCCAATGCCGCCGATGAGTACTCTTATGATGCCAACGGCAATTTAACTAAAGATTTGAACAAAGGTATTAGCGGCATTACATATAATTTCTTAAATTTGCCGAATGTGGTGACTTTCAGTGACGGAAGTACCATCACCTACACTTATGGAGCCGACGGCACAAAGCTGAGAACAGTCCATAAGATAGGCAGTACTACCACCACTACCGATTACTGCGGAAACGTGGTCTATGAAAACGGAGTCCAGAAGCTGCTTCTTACCGAAGAGGGTTATGTTACTTTGAGCGACAGCAAGTATCACTATTACTTGAAAGACCATCAAGGGAATAACCGGGTAGTCATCAGCCAGAGCGGTACGGTAGAAGAGACGAACCATTACTATCCCTTCGGCGGGGCGTTTGCAAGTACAAGTAATGTTCAGCCTTACAAGTACAACGGTAAGGAGCTTGACTCAAAGAAAGGGTTGAACTGGTATGACTACGGGGCAAGGCATTATGATGCGGCGCTGGGAAGGTTTACGACGAATGACAGATTTGCCGAGAAGTATTATTCGATGTCTCCGTATCAGTATGGGGCGAATAATCCGGTGAATAACATAGATGTGAATGGAGATACAATTGTTGTAAATCCTAATCCTAATGGCTTGATAGATAATGTGAGAATATTTTTTGGATTTGATACCAAGTATCAAAAGGACGTGAAAGCAGATTTGCAGCAACTTAAGAAGGATGATAAGGAAATTGGTGAGATGATTATTGAACTGGAGAAAAGTAAGAATGTTCATTCAATAACAAGGACTAAACGAGGAAAGTCTAATTCTTCAGGATTTGATAGAGAAAAAGCTAAAAAAGACATTCCGCAAGGAAGCATTATAAATTATGACCCTGATGTTAAAACGGATATTAATGGAAATCATTGGACACCAAGAATTGGTTTAAGCCATGAGTTACAGCATTCGTCGGATGTAGATAAAGGTATTATGTCTTATGAAAATATAGGAAATGGAATACCCATGAGAGAAATTCGTGCTATTAATACTGAGAATAAAATTAGAAAAAGAACAGGAGATGCAAAAAGAACGGAATATCGTGGAAGGAAAATACCCCAAAAACTGTTGGAATAAGATTATCCTTATGTTGGGTATTAATCTCTTATTTGTAATGTGTGTACATAAAACAAGTGAGAGGTATGAAGATATGTTTGTTGATTCTACTTGGCAAAGTCCTTTTGTTGCAATGAATATAGAATACAAAGATAGTGTATATTCGATAGTTCCAAGAGAAGGAGATATGTACCTATTTCTGAATGATGGGGTAGCTAATAAGAAATATCGATATGAACTTTTTCCAATTTTATTAGAACAGACATTGGGTATAGACAGCATTACATTTTGTTCACTAAAGGAAATGGACTGTATGGTAACTCCACAGCCATACATAGATTCAATTTATAAAGGAAAAGTAGAAAATCTTATTTCTTTGCTTTTTAATGAGAAAGGTGTACTTTCTGTTGGTTTGTCATATCCAGAAGAAAAATATTTGATTTATTTGTTATTTCATCATGGAGTTTATCTTAATACAGATTGCGAAACTGGAGTTTTGTATATCTTAAATAAATAAGTATTTTATATTCTTGAAATAATCTATTTAATTGCTATCCTAACATCAGATATTACTATATCTTGCATGTTAGGATAGTTTTTTATTTACTTCCCGCTTCCGGAAAGACTACAAGAGAGGAAGTATACACTTACAGCTACGACTATGCTGACAGGGTGAGCAAGGTGGAGCATACTTTGGGAGGAACCAAAATAACTCTGGCAGACTATACGTACGATAGTTTCGGCCGTCTGAGTACCAAGTCCCTGCACGGCTCTGCGGCGAACAAGCTGACGTATGCCTATAACCTCCGCAGCTGGCTGACGGGCATCACAAGTACGCGCTTCACCCAGAACCTGTACTACAATACGGGTGTGGGTACCGCCCGCTACAACGGTAACATCAGCAGCATGACCTGGAAGTCCGGGAATGAAAGCACCGTCCGCGGCTACAAGTTCACCTACGACGGACTGGACCGGATGCTGAATGCCACCTATGGCGAAACAGCAGGTATCAGCACGAACGCGAACCGTTTCAGTGAGAACGTGACGGGCTACGACAAAAACGGTAACATCAAGGGATTGCAGCGTTACGGGCAACTCTCTTCAACCGCCTACGGCATGATAGACAACCTGACTCTCACCTTGAACGGCAATCAGTTGAACCGTGTGGATGATGCCGTGACGGCTTCCGCCTACAATGGCGGCTTCGAGTTCAAAAACGGTGCCAATGCCGCCGATGAGTACTCTTATGATGCCAACGGCAATTTAACTAAAGATTTGAACAAAGGTATTAGCGGCATTACATATAATTTCTTAAATTTGCCGAATGCAGTAACGTTCAGTGACGGAAGTACCATCACCTATACTTATGGAGCCGACGGCACAAAGCTGAGAACAGTCCATAAGATAGGCAGTACAACCACAACGACTGACTATTGCGGCAATGTGATCTATGAAAACGGAGTCCAGAAGCTGCTTCTTACCGAAGAGGGTTATATTACTTTGAGCGACAGCAAGTATCACTACTACTTGAAAGACCATCAGGGGAATAACCGGGTAGTCATCAGCCAGAGCGGCACGGTAGAAGAGACGAGCCATTACTATCCTTTCGGCGGGGTATTTGCAAGTGCAGGCAATGTTCAGCCTTACAAGTACAACGGTAAGGAGCTTGATACGAAGAAGGGTTTGAATTGGTATGATTATGGGGCGAGGCATTATGATGCGGTGTTGGGAAGGTTTATAACGGTTGATGCTTTATATGACAAACATTTTAAAGTATCTCCTTATGTCTATTGTGGAAATGAGCCTGTCGGTCGCATTGATCCGGATGGAAATGATTGGCGCGTGCAAACCCATTATAATCGTGAAACGGATAAGATAGAATATAAAATTACGGTAAGAGCGGCTTTGATAAATAATTCTAATAATAAGGAGCTTGATATAAAGACTTTGGCTGGACAAATAGTAGAGCAAGTGAATGCCGCATATACGATTTCAGGTGATGACTTTGTTTCGACTATGGATATGCAATTGAGAACTGTCAACTCGGTGGATGATATAAAGGACACTGAACACGTTTTGCAGATTGTTGATCAAGATATGTTGACAAAAACGGATAAAAGTGTAGTTATGGCTGAGACTTATAAAAATAGTCTGGATGTGAAAATAGGAACGAAAGCGGTTTCTAATATGTTGAACAATGATGATAACCGGACTTTTGCTCACGAACTTGGTCATTCAGGAGGATTGGGGCATACAATGAATGTGGAAAACTTGATGACACAGAAAAAAGTTATTCAAGATTTTGATGGAGATTATCTTAAAGCAACTCAGTTAAACCGTTCTCAGATACAAACAGTCCGAGATAATTATATCCATAACAAGTTGAATAGGCATATTCCTAACTGGAGGCAAAAACTTAAAAGAAGGCAGTAATATGAAGACACGTATATTTATTTTTATAATCATACTTGCCATGCTGGTGGCGTGCATTGGTCATTTGGACTCAGAGAATGATTTCATGATTCGAGTAGGTACTGGTTTTAAGGAGCGTACCGGTAAAGATTATATCCAATGTTGGGTGAATGACAGCCTTGTTTTTAATGGACTGTATGTGAACAAGACGGATGACCAAATATTGGACTACCATGAAGATTGGCTTGGAATGGAAATCACCCGTTTCGATAAAAGCGGATATGATAGTTTAAAAATAAAGATACGTGTCACATCTCTGGATACGGTATTATATTGTGGAAAAAGGGTCATAGATAGTACGTTCCGATACCGGATTGATAATATTCCCAATATTGTAATTTCATGTAGCTCCAACGGTGGTATTTTGTTGTGGGATACTTTACGTACACCTGATTATTTTTGGCTCGAATATTGATATATTAAGAATCTCTGATTCTATAATCTAAACAATTCCCTGCTTATGTTGGATGTAAGCAGGGAATTTCATATAGGAGCATGCTGACTTGGAGCGGTACGCTTTCCGTTACCGGTACGACGTGACATCCACGGTCTATACCTTTACGGACAAGCCTGCCACGGTGACGCATACGCACACGGCAAGCGGGAAGGACAGCCGGACGGAAGCATACACTTACAGCTATGACCATGCAGACAGGCTCTCCAAGGTGGAGCATACATTGGGAGGGGCGAAGGTGACGCTTGCTGCCTATGCTTATGATAACCTTGGTCGTCTGCAATCGAAGTCGCTGCACGGCTCCGACGCGGACAGGCAGGCTTACGCCTATAATGTACGCGGCTGGCTGACGGGCATCAGCGGAACGAAGTTCACGCAGAATCTGTATTATAACACCGGCAACGGGCCTGCCAAGTATAACGGCAGCATCAGCAGCATGACGTGGAAGGCAGGAACGGCAAGCACCGTCCGCGGCTACAAGTCCACTTATGACGGACTGGACCGTCTGCTGAATGCTACTTATGGCGAGACAGCAGGCATCAGCACGAACGCCAACCGCTTTTCGGAGAACGTTACGGGGTATGACAAGAACGGCAATATCAAGGGATTGCAGCGTTATGGCCAGACTGGTGCCAGTGCCTACGGCCTGCTTGATAATCTGACTTTCACCCTGAACGGCAATCAGTTGAGCCGTGTGGAGGATGCCGTGAGTACCGCGGCATACGGTACAAACACTGCCTTTGTGAACGGTGCAAGCGCTGCAGGGGAGTATGCCTACGATGTCAATGGTAATTTAACGAAAGATTTGAATAAGGGAATTACCGATATTCAATATAATGTATTAAATTTGCCGAGTACGGTATCGTTCAGTGATGGTAGCACGATTACCTATACTTATGGTGCTGACGGCACGAAACTGAGAACAGTCCATAAGATAGGCAGTACAACCACAACGACTGACTATTGCGGTAATGTGATCTATGAAAACGGTACTCAGAAGTTGTTACTCACAGAAGAGGGTTACATCAACCTGACCGGTACCCAGCAGTATCATTACTACTTGAAAGATCATCAGGGTAACAACCGTGTAGTGATCAACCAGTCTGGCACTGTGGAGGAAACTAACCATTACTACCCTTTCGGTGGTGTGTTTGGCACTACAGGCAATACCCAGCCTTACAAGTATAACGGTAAGGAGCTTGATACGAAGCAGGGTTTGAACTGGTATGATTATGGGGCGAGACATTATGATGCTGCGTTGGGAAGGTTTACGACGAATGACCCGTTGGCAGAGAAATATTATTCGATGAGTCCGTATACTTATTGTGCCGATAATCCGGTAAAGTTCATAGACCCAAATGGTATGGAATATGCTCCTGGTGATCTGTTTAAGACTAAAAGAGCAGCAGCTAAAGATTGGGGTATGTATTATAATGGTGCATCTATTATACGTAAACGTGAAATGGGCTCTTCTATTTATGAAGTTAAGCAAAAGGGAAAGCTAAAGGGATATTCTTATAGTGCAGCCAATGAAGGAGAGCACAGCGTATCTATAAGCTTACCTCCTAACGGTGAGAGATTTGTAGGATCGATTCATTCGCATGGAGACGCGGACGCAGAGCATATAAATAATAAATTCTCAAAAGCTGATATAAAATATATTGAGAAAACAAAAGAAAATGGTTATTTGGCTACGCCGAGTGGCGATTTGTTAGAATATAATCCTTATAGTAAGAAAACATCAATAGTGACTAGTGATCTTCCTAGTGATCCCAAAGATCCTAAACGAAAGAATAATATTAATCCGAAAGATATTCCTGCTGAAAAGGGTAAACAAAGAATGAAAGAATTGCTACAAAAGCCAGATTTAAACATTCCTGTTAGCCAGAGAGAACATATTCATTGGGTATTTTAAAAAGATAGCAATATGTATAGGACTTATTTTTTTGCTTTAATGCTATTTGCGATGTCATGTACAAACAGTACATCGAAGGTCGGAGAAGATCAACAATCATCTCAACAGATTGAGTATGTAATGAATGATAGTCTCTCAACAGATTTTTATACTGATATGAAAAGCTATGTTCCTGCAGAGGGATTTATACCTACAGCGGATATTGCAGTAAAGATAGCGGAATGCGTACTATTGGAAATTTATGGAAAGGAAAGTATAGAGAAAGAAAAACCTTTTTCTGTTAACTTGGTAAATGGAATATGGGTAATAGAAGGGCATATTCCTAATGGAAATGATAGTGCGCTGACTTTCTGTGGACAATCTTATGTGGAAATAAGAAAAAGTAATGGTGAGATTATAAAGCTTTTGCATACTAAATAAAAAATATTACTCTAATATAAGTTGCCTTTTTTCAATGAGATTTATTTAATTACTATCCTAACATCAGATATGCTATATCTTGTATGTTAGGATAGTTTTTTAGGTCTATCAAATGATGTAGGTCATGCAGGACTACATCCGTACTCTCCGGATGCTTAACAGCACGGGCACTTCCTATCTGGATAACATTTCCTATATGTATTATTTGTACGACAGTCTGGGACGGCTGACCCTGCAGGGGGGAATCCTTCTTCCAGTCCTACCGTGCTTGTGCAGAACAACTTGCTCAGTGGTTACGACATCACAAGTACGGTTTATACTTTCTCCAACAAGCCGTCTGGTGTGACACATACACATACTGCCAGCGGAAAGACCACGCGCACGGAAGTATATACCTATACCTACGACCATGCGGACAGAATAAGCAAAGTGCAGCATAGTCTTGGCAGTACTGCGATTACTCTGTACGATGCGACTTATGACAACTTCGGTCGTTTACTGACCAAGCAGTATCACGGTACGAGCACCAACAAGCTGACTTATACCTACAACCTGCGTAGCTGGCTGACGGGAATCAGCGGCACACGCTTCACGCAGAACCTGTACTACAACACGGGTGTGGGTACTGCGAAGTACAACGGCAGCATCAGCAGCATGACTTGGAAGTCCGGGAACGAAAGTACAGTCCGTGGTTACAAATTCACTTACGACGGTCTTGACAGAGTACTGAACGCTACCTATGGAGAGACAGCAAGTATCAGCACGAATGCGAACCGCTTCTCGGAGAACGTTACGGGTTATGACAAGAACGGTAACATCAAGAGTTTGCAACGTTATGGCCAGACTGGTGCCAGTGCCTACGGCCTGCTTGATAACCTGACTTACACATTGACCGGTAATCAGTTGAGCTGTGTGGAGGATGCGGTGAGTACCGCTGCATACGGTACAAACACTGCCTTTGTGAACGGTGCAAGCACCGCAGGGGAGTATGCCTACGATGTCAATGGTAATTTAACGAAAGATTTGAATAAGGGAATTACCGATATTCAATATAATGTATTAAATTTGCCGAGTACGGTATCGTTCAGTGATGGTAGCACGATCACCTATACTTATGGTGCTGACGGCACGAAACTGAGAACAGTCCATAAGATAGGCAGTACAACCACAACGACTGACTATTGCGGTAATGTGATCTATGAAAACGGTACTCAGAAGTTGTTACTCACAGAAGAGGGTTACATCAACCTGGCCGGTACCCAGCAGTATCATTACTATCTGAAGGACCATCAAGGCAACAACCGTGTAGTAATCAACCAGTCAGGTACTGTAGAGGAGACGAATCATTACTATCCTTTCGGCGGTGTTTTTGGCACTACAGGCAATACCCAGCCTTACAAGTATAACGGCAAGGAGTTTGACAATAAGAAGGGTTTGAATTGGTATGATTATGGGGCGAGACATTATGATACGGCGTTAGGAAGGTTTACGACTAATGACAGATTTGCCGAGAAGTATTATTCGATGTCTCCGTATCAGTACGGGGCGAATAGTCCGGTTGTTAATATTGATGTGAATGGAGATAGTATTAGAATTTGCACTGAAACTCAGTCCTTTGGTCACACATGGATTAGTGTTGGTGAAGGATCTAATATGACTGTTTATAGCTACGGACGATACAATGGAACTAATAAAGGGCCAGATAGAAGCTCTAATTCTTTAGGAAATGGTTCCGGTGTTCTTTTAAAGTTAATGGGGGATGAAGCAAAAGCTTACAATGACAAAAAAAGCAGCTGGTGGAATGTCTGTATTTGTAGTAACAGATGTGGCAGATGAAAAAGTTGCTAATATTTTAGACGAAAAGTTTAATATGTCAACTACAATGCCAGATAATCCTAAAAGTGATTATTATAACAGTTCTTCTGCTCGTATTATTGATGAATATAAGCTGACAAGTAATAATTGTACAACAATGGTATATGACGTGTTGAATAAAAGTGGGTCAAATGCTCTGAAAGGGACAAGGCTACAACAAACAAGTAATTTGGGAACATGGACTACTATTCCTATTGTCAACAGATTTGTTCTTCCAATATCAATGCAGAATCATTTAGTGAGAATATCCAAACCAGGAGGTGTAGTTTATAAAACAAGATAGATTATGAAATGGCTTAGAATTGTGTTTGTTGCCACATCAATAATTCTTTCATTATTAATTATATACGCAATTATTAATTGTGAAATTAGTTATAAATATGAGATTGAAAATCGATGTGGGGATAAGATTGATATCTTATGGGTTGAGGAGTGGCTAAAAGAAACGATTAAAGTGTGGAAGTTTTTTCTATGCTATGTAATCATTAATATCTTTTATTTAGTAGCTTCTCTTGTCAATAGCCGTAAATCTTCAAAAGAAAAATGCAGTTTATCATAAACAAACGCAGTCTCTTTTGTATTGATAATTAGGCCGTCTTGCCTTGATATGAATTGACTATTTTTATCGTTATCCTAACATCAGATATCCCATATCTTGCATGTTAGGATATTTTTTTGTCATATAACAGTCATACCATTTCTAATGTTGTAACTATCCTCCGTGCCGGGCTACACCCTTTTTTGCAGATGGCTATACCATCGCATAGAAAGGGTGTAGCCATCCGGAGTAAAAGGTGTAGCCTCGTGAAATGTGTCCTACGAATGCTTTTGGCGGGGATAATAGCGGCTTGCATAGAATCTGTGTTCCTTTGTCCGCGTCTTGTTTTTATACTGCTTCATCCGAAGAAGAAAAGGAAGCGCAAGAATCTACGGTGGCAGATAACATTACCCCGACAGTATAACATATCATATCCGACCATAAAAATCCATGCCCGAAGACCAATGCTCCGAGCGTGGTGTTTCGTATGGCATTCGCCCAATCGACCTGGTATAATTGGCTGATTTCTATGCAATAAGAAAACAGTAAGGAGATTGCGGTCACTTTGAGTATGGATGCCGAAGGGAAGAGAAAGCGTAATCCCCAATAAACCATAGCTGCCCAAAGTGTATCGCCAATATACTCTGCAATAAATTTAGGCAATGCATTGCCATACTTCCGGGAAGCAAGTCCTGCCAATATGATGACGAAAGTGACGGTTAAGTAAATCCAACGTTTGTATTTCACATCATGATGTTTTAGGTCCATTGCAAATTTATGGAAAATTGACAGATATGAGTGAGAAGGAAGAGCTTTTTCGTATTTTTTCCTATCGAACGGTCTGTGTAAGGCTATAAACAGAAAAGCAAATGAAGGGCAATACTATGACACGTATATGGCCAAAAATAACTATTGGTACAGCATGCATGAACTGAGCCGCATGGACGATGAAACAGGCGACCCCTTGCCGGGTGACCGGAGACTTGCACCTATTCCCGTCGGATTTACCGTTCGGAGCGGTGGCACCCAATGGCTGTTCGAGAACAGCGTCCGCACCACAAATCCGGAAGAACTTTGGAAATAAGACTCTCTTGTTTCAAATCTCCCCGAAATCATGTACCTTTGTGGCGATACCTAAAAAAGGGTGTGGCAAGATGATGAACAAGATAAATTCCGTATGCGTATATTGTGCTTCGAGCACAAAGATAGATTCCGTTTATTTCGATGCAGCCCGTGAGCTGGGCGCTTTGCTGGGGCAGCGGCAAATTCGCCTGATTAATGGTGCGGGAAATATGGGACTGATGTCCGCTGTGTCCGATGCGGCACTCCGGGCAGGGGGAGAGGTGACGGGCGTCATTCCCCGCTTCATGGTGGAGCAGGGATGGCATCACACCGGACTTACCCAACTCGTGGAAGTGGAAAGCATGCACGAACGGAAAAAGACAATGGCCGACTTGAGCAATGCCATCATTGCCCTGCCCGGTGGTTGCGGCACCCTGGAAGAACTGCTGGAAATCATCACTTGGAAGCAACTCGGACTGTATCTGAACCCGATTGTGATACTGAATGTCAAGAACTATTTCGACCCTCTGCTCGATATGCTCCGGCAGGCGGTGGACGAAAACTTCATGCGTACGCAGCACGGTGCCATCTGGCATGTGGCGCAGACACCGCAGGAAGCCGTGGAACTGATATATACCACTCCCTTGTGGGACGCCTCCATCCGTAAATTCGCTGCAATATGATAGGGCTGTTGATGGCTTGGGCAGTAGTGGGGACGGAGGGGATTCCTATTCCATATTCTCCGAGAATGGACGATGGCATCACCGTGGTCCTTTTGTGCTGTTTCTTTCTGTCGGCCTATGTCTTGTCACGCAGCCGCAAGTTCCTGCTGCAACTGGTGAAGGATTTCCTGCTTCATCGCGAACGTACCAGCATATTTGCCACTTCCACAGCCGCCGATATGCGCTATTTGCTGCTGCTCATCCTGCAGACCTGCATCCTAGCAGGCGTCTGTATCTTCAACTACTTCAATGATATACAGCCGGAACTGGTACGTCATGTGTCGCCGGGGCTTCTGCTGGGGATTTACATCGGTGTGTGTCTCTTCTATTTGTGCTTGAAGTGGATGCTCTACTCTTTTCTGGGTTGGATTTTTTTTGACGAAAGTGTTACAACGCTATGGCTTGAGTCCTATTCTACGCTACTTTATTACTTGGGATTCGCCCTTTTCCCGTTTGCCCTGTTCGTAGTCTATTTTGATTTGAGTTTGCAGCTGACGATAATAATCGGATTGATTTTAGCCTTTTTTGCTAAAATATTGATGTTATACAAGTGGTTAAAGCTTTTTTGTAACAATTTATATGGCGGTTTGCTTTTAATTGTGTACTTTTGTGCCCTTGAAATCATGCCTTGTTTTGTGTTATATCAAGGTGTGATGCAGCTAAACAGTTATTTGATAATAAAATTTTAGGACGTTGAAAATTAAGAAAGTACTTGTGTCGCAGCCGAAACCGGCATCAGAGAAATCTCCTTACTACGACATCGCCGAGAAGTATGGTGTGAAAATAGATTTTCGCCCATTTATCAAAGTGGAGAGCCTTTCAGCGAAAGAGTTCAGACAACAGAAAATTTCGGTCTTGGATCATACTGCCGTTATTTTTACTTCGCGTCATGCTATTGATCATTTCTTCCACTTGTGTACAGAATTGCGTGTGACAATTCCCGAAACAATGAAGTATTTCTGCGTGACGGAGGCCGTTGCTCTGTATATCCAAAAGTATGTGCAGTATCGTAAGCGTAAGATTTTCTTCGGAAACACCGGGAAGATTGACGATTTGATACCTTCCATTGTTAAGCATAAGACTGAAAAGTACTTGGTACCAATGTCGGATGTACACAATGATGACGTGAAGAATCTGCTGGATAAGAATAAGATTCAGCACACGGAAGCTGTCATGTACCGTACTGTCAGCAATGACTTTGCTGCAGATGAGGCTTTTGATTATGACATGCTGGTGTTCTTCAGTCCGGCAGGCATCAGTGCCTTGAAGAAGAATTTCCCTGATTTTGACCAGAAGGAAATCAAGATCGGAACATTCGGCTCTACCACTGCCCAGGCAGTCCGTGATGCCGGGCTTCGTCTTGACCTGGAAGCTCCCAGCGTGCAGGCACCCTCAATGACGGCGGCGCTTGACATGTTTATCAAGGAAAATAATAAAGGAAAGTAAAAAGAGTTATGAGTTATAAGTTATGAGTGATTTGCTTATAGCTTGTAGGCATAACAATGGATTTATAAAATTGAGCTACAAGTGGTTGTGCTTTTATGTCGCCAGGTACTTGTAGCTCGTTTTTGTATCGCCCCATAACTTATCACTCATAACTCATCACTCATAACTTATAACTCATCACCCCATGCCAAATACCTTGCGTAAGTCCGAACGGTTGGACAAGAAGAAAGTGATAGAGAAGATGTTTGCGGGCGGCTCACGCTCGTTTTCGGTTTTCCCTTTGCGTGTGGTGTATCTGCCGGTGGAGGAGCTGGAGGCACCCGTTTCCATTCTTGTAAGTGTTTCGAAACGCCGTTTCAAGCGGGCGGTGAAGCGCAACCGCGTGAAACGCCAGATACGTGAAGCCTACCGCATGAACAAACACGGACTGCTGGCCGTGCTGACGGAAAAAAAGTGCCGTCTGGCCGTGGCCTTCATCTATCTTTCGGACCAGTTGGTAGACTCTTCTGTCATTGAGGACCGTATGAAGACAGCTTTGGCACGCATTGCCGAGAAGGTAGCGGCAAATGCTGAAACCGAGCAAACTCCGCAGGTGTCATGAAGCGTCTGCTTTCATATCTGCTGCTGCTTCCCATCTATTTCTATCAGAAGTGCATATCGCCCATGATAGGGCCTTCATGCCGTTTTACCCCCACTTGTTCGCAATATGCGGTGGAGGCCATCAAGAAACACGGACCTTTCAAGGGGTTTTGTCTGGCAGTCAGGCGCATTCTGCGCTGCCATCCCTGGGGAGGTTCCGGATATGATCCCGTTCCATGAATATTCCAGTTGACATACATACACACCGGCTTCCGCAAGTACCCGGAACTGCCATTGCAAATTGCTATCCCGAAACGTTCTCTCCACAGAGCGGCGGATGGTATTCGGTGGGGATACATCCCTGGCATATAGGTCGGAGTGGAGGTGAACACTCAGGAGTTGAAGGTGCTGTGGCTAGCAGGGTGTGCGGCCTGGAGGAGTTAGTGCGCCATCCCCAAGTACTTGCCGTGGGCGAAGCCGGGCTGGACAAGCTGGCAGATGCTCCGATGGATTTGCAGGTGGAAGTGTTCAGGTGCCAGGCATGTTTGGCAGAGGAAGTGGGAAAGCCGCTGGTGATTCATCTGGTGAAGGCGGTTGATGAACTGCTGAAGGTGAAGCGGGACTTGCGCCCGTCGAATCCGTGGATAATACATGGTTTCCGTGGCAAGGCGGCGCTGGCGGAGGAATATCTGAAACATGGCTTTTACCTTTCATTCGGGGAGAAATACCAGGAAGCAGCCTTGTGCCGGGTACCTGCCGACCGGCTGTTCATCGAAACGGATGAAAGCGAAGTTTCCATCGGGGAATTGTATGCACGCGCTGCCGAAGTGCGCGGCATCTCTCCCGAGGAGCTTGGAGAAACACTCCGGAGAAATGTCTGCAAAGTCTTTTTTAAACCCTAAGAGTTGTTTCTTCGAATAAAGAGTCGTATTTTTGCGCAGATTAAAATAGGAATCAAACAATTCATAGATAATCACTTAAATAATTAATCAGATAACTTAATCATTCGATGAATTTTGTAGAAGAATTAAGATGGCGTGGCATGCTCCACGATATGATGCCGGGTACGGAAGAACTTCTGGCTAAGGAACAAGTGACTGCATACATTGGTTTCGACCCTACTGCGGACTCTTTGCACATCGGGCACCTTTGCAGTGTGATGATTTTGCGTCACTTCCAGCGTTGCGGACACAAGCCGTTGGCACTGATTGGCGGTGCTACGGGTATGATTGGTGACCCTTCCGGAAAGTCTGCCGAACGCAATCTGCTTACGGAAGAGACGTTGCAGCGCAACCTGGCCGGTATGAAGGCCCAGCTCTCCAAGTTCCTGGATTTTGATTCGGATGCCCCCAACCGTGCCGAGTTGGTGAACAACTACGATTGGATGAAGAACTTCACTTTCCTCGATTTTGCCCGTGAAGTGGGTAAGCACATCACCGTGAACTATATGATGGCGAAAGATTCTGTAAAGAAGCGTCTGAACGGTGAGGCACGTGACGGTCTTTCCTTCACGGAATTCACCTACCAGCTGTTGCAGGGGTACGACTTCCTTCATCTGTATGAAACCAAAGGCTGCAAGCTCCAGATGGGTGGCAGCGACCAGTGGGGTAACATCACCACCGGTGCCGAACTGATTCGCCGTACGAACGGTGGGGAGGTATTTGCACTGACCAGCCCGCTGATTACGAAGGCCGACGGTGGCAAGTTCGGCAAGACAGAGTCCGGAAACATCTGGCTCGACCCGCGCTACACTTCTCCATATAAGTTCTACCAGTTCTGGCTGAACGTGAGCGACGAGGATGCCAAACGCTACATAAAGATATTCACTGCACTGTCCAAGGAGGAGATTGACGCTCTGACGGCCGAGCACGAGGCTGCTCCCCATTTGCGCGTCCTTCAGAAGTGCCTGGCCAAGGAAGTGACTATCATGGTTCATTCCGAAGAGGACTATAACGCTGCTGTGGATGCATCCAACATCTTGTTTGGCAATGCAACTTCTGATGCACTGAAGAAGTTGGACGAAAATACGCTGCTGGCTGTGTTCGAGGGTGTTCCCCAGTTCGAAATATCCCGTGATGCACTGGCTGCCGGTGTGAAGGCGGTGGATTTGTTCGTGGATAATGCTGCTGTATTCGCTTCCAAGGGCGAGATGCGTAAGCTGGTGCAAGGCGGTGGCGTTTCTCTGAATAAGGAGAAACTGGCTGCTTTCGACCAGGTGATTACGACAGCCGACCTGCTGGACGAAAAATACCTGCTGGTACAGCGCGGCAAGAAGAATTACTATCTGATTATCGCCAAATAGCGGTATCCTAAAGAGAAGTAATTAAGGAAATAATGCTTCGGCAGTAAAAATAGCCCCGAAATATTTGGATATTTCGGGGCTTCCTTTTATCTTTGCACCGCTTTTTAACAGAAAGCCCTATGTTTGGACTATGGTGTAATGGTAGCACAACAGGTTTTGGTTCTGTTTGTCCAGGTTCGAATCCTGGTAGTCCAACTACGATACAGCTAATTGCAGCTAAAAACCCACTAAAATCGCAAGTTTTAGTGGTTTTTTTTGTTATTCTTTCCCCCTCTTGTTGGCACTATAGGTATAGATTTTTTCTTTTTACGAATCTTTGAACGATATTGCTATATAATTGACACAAATTTATACGGTTTCTCCATTTTCTTTTGTTACATTTGCATCGTGTACGCAAACGATGTGTATTTGATGGCTGAAGTTATAACCTATTAAATGTAGTGCAATCATGAAAACGAACTATGAAATTCGCTATGCTGAGCATCCCGATGATGTGAAAAGCTACGATACGAAAAGCATTCGCTGCGATTTCCTTATAGGGAAGGCATTCTCCCAAAATAAAGTTTCCATTGAGTATAAACTACTTGCAAATCGTACATAAATAGAATATCACTTATTTAAACTTAATAATTTAACGTTATGAATCCGTATTTGAATTTTTCTTTGGAAGGTAAAGTAGCCCTTGTTACAGGTGCTTCTTATGGTATCGGTTTTGCTATCGCTTCAGCTTTTGCAGAGCAAGGAGCAACTATCTGTTTCAACGATATCAACCAGGAGTTGGTAGACAAAGGCTTGGCTGCCTATACTGAAAAGGGTATCAAGGCACGCGGTTATGTATGTGATGTGACAGATGAACCTGCTGTTCAGGCCATGGTAGCCCAGATTGAAAAGGAAGTAGGCTCTGTTGATATCCTCGTAAACAATGCCGGCATCATCCGCCGTGTTCCTATGCACGAGATGGAGGCTGCTGACTTCCGTCGTGTAATCGATATCGACCTCAATGCTCCGTTCATCGTATCAAAGGCTGTTCTGCCTGCCATGATGAAGAAGGGCCACGGTAAAATTATCAATATCTGCTCTATGATGTCCGAACTGGGGCGTGAGACTGTGTCGGCCTATGCCGCTGCCAAGGGTGGCTTGAAGATGCTGACTCGCAACATCTGCTCTGAATATGGTGAATATAACATCCAATGTAACGGTATCGGTCCGGGTTACATCGCTACCCCGCAGACTGCTCCGCTGCGTGAAAAGCAGGCCGACGGTAGCCGTCACCCGTTCGACTCGTTCATCTGCGCCAAGACTCCGGCAGGCCGCTGGCTGGCTCCGGAAGAACTTACCGGTCCGGCAGTGTTCCTGGCATCGGAAGCCTCTAATGCGGTAAACGGTCACATCCTCTATGTAGACGGAGGTATCTTGGCTTATATCGGAAAGCAACCGAAATAAATTTAAGGATAATTGAGAAGGTGATAAAGTGGCAGGATAATGTCACTTGTCACCTTTTTCTTTTGGGCGCGGATTACGCGGATTTCGCGGAAAGGATAAGGAAAATCCGTATAATCCGCGCCTAAAAGAAAGTTATACAACTGATTAGGAAAAAGCAATGATTATATGAGAAACTTTCTTTTATTATGTATGGCGGCCCTCTGCTGTCTTGCTTGCAACGATAGCAAGATAGTGACTGTTACGGTAACCAATCCGTTAGCGATGGACCGTTCCGATGAGATGGTAGAGGTGTCCATGACCGAAATCTCAAACCTTCTGAATCTGGCAGACACCGCACAGATTGTGGTTCTGAATGTCGAAGGGGAGCAGGTGCCTTACCAAGTGACCTACGATGACAAATTAATCTTCCCTGCGACGGTAGCTGCCAATGCATCGGCTGCATATACCGTCCAGGCCGGTACTCCCGTCGATGTGGAGGTAAGGGCTTGTGGGCGGCAGTATCCCGAACGTCTGGACGACATGGCCTGGGAGAACGACTTGGTAGGCTTCCGTGCCTACGGTCCTGCATTGCAGGCAAGGGGTGAACGCGGTTTCGGCTACGACTTGTTCACGAAGCGAGGCACTGCTGCACCGGTACTGGAAGACATGTATGCCAAGGAACTGGATGCAGACTCCTGGAAGCAGGTTAATGAATTGCGCAAGACAGACCCGAAGGCAGCCGATGAGCTGGTACGCACATTCTCCTATCATATAGACCACGGTTATGGCATGGACTGCTATGCAGTAGGCCCAACATTGGGAGCCGGAGTGTCTGCATTGATGGTGAATGATACCATTATCTATCCGTGGTGCTACAAGACGCAGGAGGTGCTGGACAACGGTCCGTTGCGCTTCACGGTGAAGCTGGAGTTCAATCCGTTGGCTGTGAAAGGGGATACTGCGGTGGTGGAAACGCGTCTGATTACGCTGGATGCCGGTTCTCATCTGAACCGTACTGCCGTTTCGTATAGCAATCTAAAGGAATCTTTGCCCATTGTTACCGGTATTGTGCTGCACGAACCGGACGGTGCTGTGGTGGCTGATGCCGCCGGTGGCTATATGACGTATGTAGACCCCACTACCGGACCGGATAATGGCAAGATATTTATGGGGGCCGCTTTCCCTGCCGTTGTGAAGGAAGCCAAAACCGTGCTTTTCCCCATAGAGGAGAAGAAGATGCGTAACAATGCGGACGGTCATGTACTGGTTGTCAGCGACTATGAGCCGGGCGCTGACTACGTGTATTACTGGGGCTTTGCCTGGGACCGCGCGGACATCAAGACTGCTGAAGCCTGGAACCGATACATGGCTGATTTTGCACAGAAGGTGCGCAATCCGATGACGGTGAGTATCCGCTAAGTTGATTTTCTTCCTTTTCAGACGGAGAAGCTTGAGAAGCTGGAGGCTTGTAACTGTCCGGGCGAATGACAAGTGTTCTCAGAATAAGCTCTTCCCCTTGTAGACAAGTTCTGCAACGTTTTTGGCCTCCAGTTTTTCCATCAGGCGCTTCCGGTAAGTCTGTATTGTATTGATGCTGAGAAATAGTAATTGGGATATTTCAGAAGTGCTCAGTCCTTGCGAGAGATAGGCGAGCACTTCTTTTTCACGTCTCGACAATTCGGGAAGTGCATGTGGTAGGGTGTTTTGTTTTTCCTTGTCCAGTTCGCTGAAAACATTGCTGAAGTATCTGGTTCCGTTTTTCAGTGTACTGATGGCGTCTCTCAATTCGCTGGTGCTGGCATTTTTTGAAACAGCTCCGTTGATGTTTAGGGTGGATAATTTGGCTATGATCCAAGGTTCTTCATGCATGGTATAGATTAAAATGCCGCATTTGGGTATCTGGCTGTGAAGGTGGGATATGAGTTGGAATCCATTCATATCCGGTAGTTCAAGGTCAATGATGCAAAGGTCGAATCTCTCTTTGAGGGTCAGTTGTTCCACGTCTTTTGCACAAGTGGCTCCTTTGCACGTCACTCCTTCGAGTTGCGAGGCCAATGCGATGATGCCTTCAGCAACAATCGGGTGGTCATCTATTACCAGTATTCTGTATGTTTCTTTGTTTGGTTTCATTCGTTTATGTTAAGCAGTAGGGTGAAAACGTTGTTTTCTGTTGACGAGCATACATTGGCGGTAGCGTTGATGGCTCTGATACGGTCGTTTACGGTGCGCAATCCTATGCCGTCATTGTTGTTTGTTGCTGTTTGTTGCTTGTTTGCATTCTTACCGTTGTCTGTAATTTGCAGGGTATATTTATTTTCATTGTCGGCACGGAGACTGATGACTATATGACTGGCTGAGGCATGTTTCACGATGTTCATGGTGAGCTCTTGTACGATGCGGTACAGCTCATAAGCGGTTTCATTGGGAAGATGGCGTGATGCGTTGTTCTCCGTTGGATGATAGCTGACCTCTATGCCGGTGTTCTCGGTCAGTTTGGCAGCATAACGGTCGAGTATCTGGTCTAGACTGAGATGCTCGAATTCGGGAGGCATCAGTTCGTGTGAGATATTCCGCACGTTGTTTCTCAGTTTGCTGACGAGTGAGGCAGTTCCTGCTCATTCCCTTTGCTGGCAGAAGTTTCTATCTTCATTTGCAGCCCCAGCAGGTCGTTGGCTATGCCGTCATGCAGTTCCTTGGCAAAATATTTGCATTCCTCTTCCAACCCTTCAATGTAACGGCGTGCCGAGTTCAGTTCGTTTTCTTGCTTTAGCAGTTCAATCTTCTTTTCGGCTATTCGTTTCTTGTGGCGGAGCGTCAACAAAGTAATGAGAGCAAGACCGGACAGAAGGGCTACAGCAATGGAGGCTTTTAGCAGGAAGGCTTGGTGTTCCAGTTGTTCTTGTTGCAGGTGGGCTATCTCCAATTCCTTTTCTTGTGTGTGATATTTCACGTTGAATTCTGCCATTTGTTGCGTCAGATTGTGCTGTGCCAGCGTATCAGTCCACATGCGGGCACTATCCATATAGGTGTAGGCCAGTTTGGGGTTTCCCAAGGCATCGTAGCATCGTGCCATTTGTGTAAATAATGTTTTGGGCTCGGTACCGGTTTTCCGGTTACGCAGCCAGTGGAAGTCCTTCAAGGCGCGGGCATAGTTTTTGCGGTTTGTTTCGGTGGCTGCCCTCGATTGTATGAATCCTATGGCAGCGATGGAGTTGGATGGTACCCGTTGTAGTAGTTTGTTCCCCAATTTCAAGTAGTGGTCTATGGAATCGGGTTGTTCTTTTCGTTCAAAGAGTCTCAGCATGCCGGGCAGGCAGCGTATCTTCCATAAGTCTTCGTTTCCCTCTCCGTGGCAGGCAATGTTCCAGGCTTTGCGGTTGGATTTTTCAGCATCATCCAGCTTGTTCAGCTCAGCCTTTATGGTTGCCCTGATTTGCCAGGTGGTGAAAGCTACGAATGGGTCTTCGGTTCTGGCGGCATGTTCGGTGGCCATGTCGGTATACTTTTCAGCTTCGTCCAGCTGCCTGATATTGAAGTATAGGATGGACACATTGTTGCAGATGTGGGCTATCCAGCTTTCGTCCCCATATTGCAAGGCACTGTCCAGTGCTTTATTGTAATAGTAGAGTGTAGAGTCATTCATTTGGTGCTGACGGTAGAGGAGGCCCAAATCGTTGTATACGCTGATGTGCTTTTCCAAATCATCTATCTGCGGCAGGTAGGGGAGCACATTTTTTTTCATGGCAAAGGCTTCTTCTGTCTTTCCCACATAGATCAGTAGTGTGGCTTGTTCGTTCAGCAAGATGGGATACATGAAGGAGTGCTTTACGTTCCGGGTGGCAAAGGCGCTGTCGAAGCTACGTTGCGCTTCATCGTAGTGTCCTTCTTCCATGAGATTGGCTGCCCGGTTGTAGAAGTGTGCCAACAGAGTGTCTGTTGGTATTTCTCCGGCGTGAAGCAGGATAGTGGTTAAAGAAAAGAGGAGTGATAATAGCTTAGTATGGCGTACCCTCATATCGGTATATTTTAGTGGAATTCAATCTGTGCTTAGTTGTTGCAAATATACGTCTTATTCATTTTGCTTTTTATTGGAGATGCTGAATTTTTTCTGTATGTGGCTGAAAAATCACCTTTTTCAGTGACAAGGAGTGAAAGGAAAAGTTTATTACTTTGCAAAAAATATTAAGCTTTGTCTGGGAATGATAAATGGCCAAAAGTATCTGTCCGGGTTTGAATGGCAGAGTCTTGTTGTCGTGAGATACGGACGGCATTCCTTATACTTTTGTTATTATGGATTTTCCTTAGAGGGATGGGGATAAAACAAGATTTGTAACTTATGAAAATGTTTAAAATGATGGCTGCCTCCATGTTGGGTGTGGCGTTGTGCTTGGGATTCACTGCTTGCAGTGACGATGACGAAAATGAGAATGGTGAGGGTGGCGAAAACACCGCCACTGTGGTCAATCCTTCGCAAGTGTTTACGGGAGGGCTTCCGAAGTCGGTTTCGGGCATGGCGATTTCTCACAATGAAGAAGGGCTGGTGACGAACATTACAACTGAGGATGGGGATAAAGCCGTCTTTGAGTACTTTCCCGCTACTACAAAGGCAGATGTTGCAAAGGACCGAGCAAGAATCACCGTGACGGATGAAGAGGGCGATGTTACAGAACTGAACTTGCAGCTCAACAGCGATGGTTATGTGGAATTTTGCAACTCAATAGACCACGCTGGTACTCCCGATGCCGATGAGTTTACTTGGGAGATGGAATACGACACTGAAGGCCATCTGGTTGTAATGAAACGCTCTGAAAGCGATGGTGAAATAACGAACATCACCTATAAGGATGGAGATGTGGTGAAGACTTCCACACGTTATGTAGCTAGTGGGGATCTCAATGGTGACGGAATTATCGACAGCAATGACGAGTGGGAGTATAGTGCTGCCATAGACTATACGACGGATAATATAACAGCTCCTATCGAGAATAAGGGCTGCCTGATGTTGTTTGATGAAATACTGGATGTGGATATGGACGAGATGATATATGCCTATTATGGAGGCATGCTTGGTAAGGCTACGAAACATCTGCCGCTTGTAGGGCATTATACATACAATGGCGAGGACTCTGTGTCCGATATGTATTTTACATGGACATTGAATTCCGACAGTTATCCTACGGAACTGGTTGTAAAAGACCAGTGGGATGAATACAGATGTACATTTACTTGGTAATTATAAAACATCTGTTTATTCTTGTGGAACAGGACATGAGCCTATAAAATGTAAGGGGTTGCCTTTTGCCGAGACAACCCCTTCTTATTTTATGTGGAATTTATTGTGACAGCAGATGTTGGTAACTTTCTGCTGTTTCAAGTTTATAATACTTTGAATTCATATCCCTCTTCCTTCAGGAAGTCAATGGCGCGCGGCAATGCGTACTGCAGGTTTCCGTTGCACCAGGATTTCAAGGAATCGTGGAAGGTGATGATGGAGCCGTTGCGGGCGTAGCGCATCACGTTGGCTAGCACTTGCGGACCGCGCAGCTTCTTGCTGTAGTCGCGGGTCACGAGGTCCCACATCACAATCTTGTAGGTTCGTTTCAGCGTGAGATACTGGTTGGCGAACATATGGCCGTGGGGAGGGCGGAACAAGAGAGGGTAGAGAACCTTCTCCACATTGCAATTGATGTCCCCACCCATTTCCATGAAAATCTTCGCCTGTTCGGTATTTCCCAGATAATTCTTGGCCGTGTATTCAAATCCACGGATATGGTTGAAGGTGTGGTTACCGATGCGGTGCCCACGCTCAACGACCATCCGGAATTCGTCCGGATGCTTCCGTATGTTGTCACCTACCATGAAGAAGGTGGCTTTGATGTTGTGCTTATCCAGCAGGTCGAGCACCCAGGGAGTTACTTCGGGGATAGGGCCATCGTCGAAAGTCAGATAAACGGCTTTTTCATTGGGGTCCATCCTCCAGACTGCACCGGGATATAGTTTGCGAAAAAACTCAGGAGGTTGTTCTATAAACACGTGATTAAGGATTAAGGGATTAGGGATTTTAAGGATTAGGGGTTAAGGATTAGGGGTTAATGATTAGTGATGAACTGCACAGGCTAATCCCTAATCCTTTAATCCCTAATCCTTATTCTCACTCCTTCATTCTGTCCACATACATATTATACAGTTCTTCCACCTTCGGCTCGTAGATTTCGGCGAGCTTGGAGTTGTACTTCTTCATGGCCTTCACCTCGGCATCGAGTACAGCCCAGTGGTATTCAAATTCACGGGTAGAAATCATGAAGCGGTTGTCGTCCAGGCTCAGATACCAGGTCAGGTACTCTACAGCCTTGTCAGCAAGGGCTTTCATCATCTCGTCCGCCTTGGCGGTTTCGCCCAGTTGGTAGTAGGCTTCCGCCATCTGTACGGCACCGTTCTGCCAGTCGTAAGGCACGTTGTAGGCGGGAATCATCTTTTCGGCATAGTCCAGGGCGGCTTTTGCCTTGTCTTTCTTGCCCTCACGCATCAGCTGCTGCACGAGTTGGGAGAAGATGCGACGGTGAGAGTGACACATGCGCATGGCGTTCTCGTCGATATAGATGCCCGGCTTGTCGATGCCACCGAACTTGAACTTGTTCATCAGGTTGTCGTACATCTTTTCGGAGTCTATTGTCACGCCCGTCTTACTGGTGTCGAACGGAGTGAAACGATAGGCAAGACCTTCCTGAACGAAGTGGTTTTCCATATTCAGCTGGTTCTCCCTGCCTACGCTGACAGCGATATAGATGGGGCGTTCCCAGTTGGCCTCGCTCAGCATTTCGAGCATCATCAACTCGCTCTTGTAGAGGGCGCGTTTGCCTTTCAGCGAAATGTGCATGTAGTCGGGGATTGAGTCGCCCGGTATCATCATGCCGCTGCGGCGCACGGCTTCCTTGTCTACCTTGATGACGATGCTGTCGGTAGGAATCACCTTCAAGTCCTGATTCTTGTTGCGCACCCAGTTCTTGAGGATATTCTTTAGCTCATACGGGTTGTCACCGAATTCTTTCTTTACATTGACTAGTGCTTCGGGATTACCGTCCAGTGCCTGCTTCTCGGCTTCGGCATAGAGCTGGTCGATGCTTTTCTTGTACTCAGGCTGGATGGGGACGTATTCGTTGGTGCCTTCTACGTACTCCATACGGTCCCAGGTGATGGGGAGAGAAGGACTGTCGTAGGCGGGGCGCTTCATCTGGTCGATGTACCAATCGGTCTGCAGGTACGAGAGGTTGCAGGTACGGGCGTCGGTACGGAAACCTTCGGTCTCCTGGTTGTACCAGAGGGGGAAGGTATCGTTGTCACCATTGGTATAGATAATCGGGTTGCCACTTTCTTGCAAGGACATCAGGTAGTTCTGGCCGAAGTCGCGTGCCATGTAGCGGTCGCTGCGGTCGTGGTCGTCCCAAGTCTGGCTTGCCATCTGCACGGGGACAAAGAGGCAGGCTACGGAAACGATGGCGGCAGCAGGCAGTTCCTTCATCTTGGCATAGTCTTGAAGCAGACGGACGAGTCCTGCCACACCCATACCAATCCAGATGGCGAAGGCGTAGAACGAACCGGCGTAGGCATAGTCACGTTCGCGCGGTTGGCTCGGAGTCTGGTTCAGGTAGAGCACGATGGCAATACCGGTCATGAAGAAGAGGAAGAAGACCACCCAGAATTGCTGGATGCCTTTCTGCCCACGGTAGGCTTGCCATAGCAGGCCGATGATACCCAGCAGCAGGGGTAGGCAGTAGAATACGTTGTGTCCCTTGTTGTCTTTCAGTTCCTGAGGCAAGAGGCTCTGGTCGCCCACCAGCCAGTTGTCGATGAACGGGATACCGGTAATCCAGTTGCCGTGTTCAATTTCTCCGCTGCCTTGTATGTCGTTCTGGCGTCCGGCGAAGTTCCACATGAAGTAGCGCCAGTACATCCAGTTGAGCTGGTAGGAGAAGAAGAACTTGATGTTTTCCCACTGTGTGGGCATGTTTACCATAATCATGTTGCCGCATTTGTCATAGGGCACATCGTAACCCTTGATGTCCTGCCAGGCATGGTATTGTTGTGTATGGGCACTGCTGTACATACGCGGGAACAGCATGTTCTGGGCGTATTCGTACTCAATGCGTCCGGGGATTTCGATGTACGAATCCTTTTCGTCGGGCGTAGCTTTCTCCTTGCGGATGAACTTCGTGCCGTTGTACTTGATGCGCGGTTCGCAGTAACCGTCTTTCACGTCCAGTGCCACTTGCGAGGAGAAGGCAGGGCCATAGAACAGCGGGCGTGTGCCATACTGCTCGCGTCCCAGGTATTCGCCCAGTGTGAAGATGTCTTCCGGAGAGTTCTGGTCCATCGGCGTGTTGGCGGTGGAGCGGATGACGATAAGTGCATACGAGGAATATCCGATGACAATCATCATGGTGCAGAGCAGCGAGGTGTTCAGCGTGCGTGCCGATACGCGGAATTTCTCTTTGACGGCTGCCTGCGTCTTCGGACGGAGGTAGAGCCACAATGCGGCAATGACAATGACACCGATAACTACCGAGCTGGTACCGTGTCCGTAGAACGGGATACCCAGCATGGCGATGGTGAGTATGAACGAGAGTGCCATACGTGCCTTGTTGCGTTCGGTATAGCTTTCGTAGATACCCCAGATGAGGCAGGCTGCCAACAGGATGATATATACGATGACACCCGTGTTGAAGGACATGCCCAGCGTGTTGACGAAGAGCAGTTCGAACCAGCCGCCCACTTTCACGATACCCGGCACGATGCCGTAGAGTACGGCTGCTACCAGTATGCCCGAAGCGAGCAATGCCAGCAGGGAGCCTCGGGCATTGGCGTTGGGTACTTTCTTGTAGTAGTATACCAGTACGATGGCGGGCAGGCAGAGCAGGTTCAGCAAGTGCACGCCGATACTCAGACCGGTCAGGTAGGCAATGAGAATCAGCCAGCGATCACTGTGAGGCTCGTTGGCAACGTCCTCCCATTTCAGTATGAGCCAGAATACGACGGCAGTGAACAGTGAGGAGAAGGCATACACCTCGCCTTCCACAGCGCTGAACCAGAAGGTATCGCTGAACGTGTAGGCAAGTGCGCCCACCAGACCGCTACCCATGATGGTAACCATCTGGCCGCGTGTGATATTGTTTTCGTCTGTCACCACAAGTTTGCGTACCAGGTGCGTGATGCTCCAGAAAAGGAACAGGATACATGCGCCGCTCATCAGCGCGCTCATGTAGTTCACCATCTTGGCCACGGTGGAGGCATCGGAAGCAAATTGTGAGAATAGGTTGGCTACCAGCATGAAGAACGGTGCGCCGGGCGGGTGTCCTACTTCCAGCTTATAGCCGGTGGTGATGAACTCCGGGCAGTCCCAAAAGCTTGCAGTAGGTTCGATGGTCATGCAGTAGACCGTCGCTGCAATAAGGAAGGTAATCCAGCCTACAAGGTTGTTTACGGTTTTGTACTGTTTCATTCAGATGAAATTCGTTATTATTCAGTTTTGTTTTTTACAAGCTGTTTTGCCATCGCTTAGTCAACGTATTGGCATATATGGGCGCAAATATAATGATTTCGCTTCTAAATAGGTGACAATAAGCAGCATTATTAGGATAGGTTAAGGGATTTGCTGCATCTATAGATGCAGCACGGTGGAAGTATAGATGCAACGCGGTGGATATATAGATGCAACAATGATGATTCTATAGAGGGAATATCCGGCCGATAAAAGGGGATGCGGAAAGGAAGTATCTTCCTTGCTTGTTTAGATGAATCTTTCGTTTATAACCGAAAATCTAGCCTTTTTCATAAACTTTTTAGGTTATGGACGAAAGAATTGATGGACATATTCGTTTATAACCGAAAATTATGAGAAGCTGGTTGTTTCGCTTGATGATTTCTGTCTGCCGCCCAATGAAGGAATACGGCATGTGCGGACGTGGGAACTGCATGGGTTGTTGTAAAAGATACTGAAAGACAGAAATATCCCTATAACATTGACAAAAAGTAATGCTTTTCCCGGTTTTCCTGCCGCACTTGGTTTTATAGAAGAACGAATTTGGGATACATTGTGGATATTCGGTTCATAAAGATGCGTTCTTTTTGCATATTCTTCCGCTTTTATAGGGTTTCTATGCAGAAATTGGCTACACCTTTAAGCTAAAAAGAGTATACCATTTTACTAAAAGGGGAGTTACGTTTTAGTAAAATGGTAACTTTGTTTTAGTAAAACGTTCTTTTGCTTTTGCCTTTTCGGTGTATTCGGGCTTTCGGAGAGGTGATTTCGATTTATTGGAAGGGCGTGTGTTTCGGTACAATGCTTATAGCCTGATGTTTACGGATTTCCGCTCTCGTATTTCTTGCTGTGTGGGTAATGGGGCGGAAATACGGGATTCTCGTGCGATAGAAAATACAAAGTGTCAGAATGACAAAATCATATTTATCTTCTGTAGGCATCAGCCTTAAAAATACTTTCCAATCTTTTTCTTGTTTTCACTCTTTATCGTTAAATTTGCCATCGAAGCAAGGAAGTGTCCTTAGTTTCAATATTTTTGTGAAATGATATTGTAAGAAGCGTTGTGCTTCATTCTTGTCTTTGAGAACCTGAGAAATTTTCATCGAGTGAACAAGAATGGCATGGACTGCTCCTGCGCTGGTTTCGGCGTGGGTCTGCTGTCTGTTCATTTGTTTACTCGGGTTTTCTCAGGACCTTCAAAGACGATGAATAGCACGCAGTTCCACGCTGTCTTTTTTTAATATCCTCGGAGGAACGCGAGGCTAATACTATTTGGTTATGATTCTATTTAGAGCGAATTCTACAAGTTCCATTTATGTACGTTTGTTGTTCTCAATGGTAGCCTTGTGTCTATTAATTACTTTTGGCAGTTGTTCGGATGATGATGCTCCGGCAGAGATTACTCCTAATCCTGATAGTGAAATTTACTTTACCGGAAGCTTGGATTTCACTTCGGATAGTGGCGAAGCGATTCTTTCTTTTACAACCAATAAAGATTGGTCGATAGATGTTTCACAGTCAGGCGGTGATGTCAGTTGGTGTACGGTGTTCCCCAATAAAGGGAAAGCCGGGGAAAGCCAAGTATCGGTTAGAGTGGCAAGAAATGAAGGAGTTGATGACCGTAATGTGGTATTGAACTTGACAGCTGGTGACTTGACTAAGAGTATCGTAGTAACGCAGAAACAGAAAGATGCTATTACTCTGACTACTGCAAAGTTTGAAGTAGATAAGAATGGAGGAGAAATTCAGGTAGAGGTAAAAGCAAATGTTTCCTATGAAGTTGTTATTCCTGAGCAATACCAGAGTTGGATACGTGAAGGTTCTGGCTCCGGGCAAATAATTATGGGCGATAAAGGGCATAATCAAATGCACGAACCTGCCACAAGAACTGACATGGATAGAACCGTGCGGAAGTTTTACATCAGCAAGAGCGAGGAATATGATAAACGCGAAGGAGAAATCATTTTCCGAAGCGGTGAATTGGAGGAAGTCTTGAAGGTATATCAGACAGGAGGAGGCATTTTATTGTTGACTAAGAATGAATATACCGTTTCTGATAAAGGAGAACAAATTGTCGTAGAACTGAACAGCAATTTTGACTTTGATGTGAAAATGCCGCAGGTAGATTGGATTACCACAACCGCAACGAGAAGTGTTTCCAGCCATACGCTTTATTATACGATTGCTCCTAATGGAACTTATGGTAAGAGGGAGGCTGAAATTATCTATTATGATAGGAATGATAAATCTGTGGCAGATACGTTGAAGATTATCCAGGTGCAGAAAGATGCGATAATGCTGTCGCAGAAAGAATATTCAGTAGGAATGGAAGGTGGCACTATTCGGATAGAAATAAAAGCCAATGTTGCCTATGAAACTTTTATTCCTGAACAATATCGGGGTTGGATTCATAAAGGAACTTCTACTCGTGGGCTTTCTACCTCTAATCTTTCGTTCATTATTGATAAAAATAACGAGTACAATAAACGTGAAGGAGAAATCATTTTTCAAAATGGTAAACAGAAAGAGGTTTTAAAAGTATGTCAAGCTGAAAGGGCTTTTTTGAATTTGATTAAAAATGAATATACAATATCTGATGAAGGCGGACGAATTGCAGTAGAGCTAAATAGTAACTTTGACTTTGATGTGAGAATGCCACAAGTGGATTGGATTACTGTAACCACAACAAGAAGCGTTTCCACCCATACACTTTATTATATGATTGCCCCAAATGAAGCTTATAATAAAAGAGAGGCTAAAATCATCTATTGTATTTAGAAGCGTAGAACAACCAAAAATAACCAGAAACATCCAAGCGTAAATCTTTATCTATCAGTATATTCTAAAAATTAACACTTTTCGGCTGCTTTTTGATGCTTCCCAAATTTCCACATATTTTTGAGACGTATTTCTGACGTGGAGAATTTGCGGAGCTTGTTTTTTGTCACATCGTGCAGACAGTTTACAAGGGTTTACAACCGTTTACGACAAGCGACAGCAACCGCTCCTACTTGCAGCGATGGTAACACCGTGTAGAAAGGCGACAACGATTGACTACTGTTTACCTCCGTTCACCGTTTCAGAGATACACGATTGAAGGAATGAACCAGTAAACGATAAAGCAGCATGAAAACAACCAGAAAATGCAGTTTTTGCGGCAAGTCATTTGTAACCCGGAGCGGGGTACAGAAATATTGCAGCGAGGCTTGTCAGGCAGAAGCCAAACGAGCCAGAACGGAACAGAAGAACAACCTCTTCAAAACCGCCCGGCCAATCATGGAGATACAGCATCAGGAGTATCTCACCTTTTCCAAAGCAGCCATACTCATGGGTTGTTCCCGACAGTATGTTTACAAACTCGTAGCCCTCGGCAAGCTGAAAGCCTCACGTATCAGCAACCGCATGGCATTCATCCGCAAGGCGGACATCGAGCGGATGCTGGAAGGCAACCCCTACCACCGCATCCTGCCCGGCAGCACTTCCGCACAGAAAAAGTTCACTCCATCGTCTCCACTAGCCAAAAAAGAAAAAAGGGAAAAGGAAACAGACGAAGTGATGGACTTCTATTCGGGCGAGGAGGTAATGTTGCTCTTCAAGGTCAAGCAGTCGTGGCTATACACCACCGCCAAGCGCAACCGCATACCTATCTGCCGCATCGCAGGGAAGAACTATTACAGCAAAAAACACATTGACGAGTTTTTCGGTGTGGCAGTTGATACCAGCAATATCACCGACTGGCTCCTGATTGAAGAAGCGGAAGAACTGTTCGGCATGAAGCCGACCGCACTCCGGGCATACACCCATCGCCACAAGATACCGACCAAAAGAGAATACGGGCGTACCTACTACTCCAAATCCCATCTGAACGAACTCCGCAGGACAGACCTCGTGAACGATGAACGCTACTACACCGTGGAGCAAGTCCGGCAGATTTACGGACTTTCCTCCGCCAACATCTGCCATATCGTCAAGGTGAAACACATCGAAAAGATAAAGGTAGGTGTGAAAAACCTGCTTTTACGCTCTGATGTTGAGCGTGTTATGGCTGAGAGGGAGAAACAACCGTGAGCAACCGACATTGCCGGAAAATTATTTCAAAATGATTGCCGTGGAGGTATTCACGGTTGTTTCACGTTGTTCCTTTGCCACCGTAAACACGGGGAACACCTCCGAAAACGTACAACTTAAAAACATCATCAATATGAGCAAATGCAAGACAGTAACCTTGCGCAAGCGCAAGATTAAGAACGGGACACAGTATTCGCTGTGTCTGGACTATTATCCCGGCTATCGTGACAACGCCACCATGAAAGTGATAACACGTGAAGCACTGGGAATTTACATTTTCGCCAAACCTGCCAACCAGCAGGAGCGTGACTTCAACGCACGCATGATGAAAAAGGCGGAGATACTCCGTAACCGACGTTACGAAGCCATCTTCAACGAGAACAACGGCTTCTTTGACAAAGCCAAGATGAAAGGGGATTTCCTCGCCTACTTCAAGGAACTGGCAGATAGGAAGAATATCAAGTGGCAACACGTCTATAAGCACTTTGAGCGTTTTGTAAACGGCAAATGCACCTTTGAGGAGGTGGACGTGGACTTGTGCCGCAAGTTCATGGAATACCTGCTAAACGCCCCGCAGTCCATACACACCAACCAAAAGCTGCATATCAATTCTGCGGCAGGCTACTGGTCGGCTTTCCGTGCGGTACTTCACACCGCCTACCGGGACAAGAAGATAAAGGAGAACCCTAACGGATTCTTAGACCGCATCGAGTGCATCCCCACCATGAGGGAGCATCTGAGCCAGGAGGAACTGATACGGCTTGCCGAAACGCCATGCGAAGAAGATGTCTTGAAAAGGGCGTTCCTTTTCGCCTGCCTGACCGGACTGCGGAAGAGCGACATTAGGCAGCTCACTTGGCAGCAGATACAACCGTACACCAACGGCAAGATGTTCGTGACCACCCGTATGCAGAAGACGAAGCAGATTGTACACAATCCCATCAGTGATGAAGCCTACGGACTGCTCGGGGAACGGCATGAAGGGCTTATCTTCGAAGGATTCAAGGATAAGATGCTGCAGGGTCCCCTAAAACGTTGGCTGTTGGCGGCAGGCATAACCAAGAAAATAACCTTCCATTGTACCCGGCATTCATTCGGAAGCCTGCACGTGGAAATGGGTACGGACATGGCTGTCATACAAGCCTATATGGGACACAAGAACATTACCACCACACAGATTTATTCCAAGATGGCGGCACAGCAGATGTGCGAGGTCGTGGACAAGATAACCCTGAAACGCAAGGAGGCATAAGGCATCCTCAAAGTCCGGGATATTCAGAGGGAGCGGTTATTGCGTGGAGCTTTAACCGCTCCCTCTGTTTTTTGCCCACCATTCCTTAAAAAGTCCTTAAAGTACGATAATCGGGTGCGATTCCGGACATTTGGTGAAAAACATTGAAAAAGAAACCGCTAACCAAGGATAATGAGCAATAATTGGAAGAAGACTATTAAATTTGCAAAAACAGCAACAAGTAACAACCGAATAAGACAAGAAACATGGAACAGTCCGTAAAAGACAAACATATCATTTTAGGATTTGTCGGCTTTGCCATCCTCCTAATATCTTCCATAGCGACACTGATTGTCGCAGAGAAATTTAATCAGGACAACTTTGTACGCCTGATAGTTTTTGTATGCAGCAACCTCCTTGGCTGGCTGCTCTATCTATCTTTCCAGACAGTCATCTTCGACACATACGAAATCTACAGAATCAAGTTCGGCAAGAAAAAGACACCTGCCGAAATTACAGAAATTCGGGAAGACCAGCCCCAAGATGCACACAAGCCTGTAACCCCGGCATCAATGGCGACAGGTGGGGAAGCAACCCCGGATATAAGACCGACAGAGATTGCCATATCCCCGGAGCTTCACGAGAAAAACCGTGCCGATTACGAGGACAGGGAGCAACGGGAAAATGAAGAGCGCATCGCTATGGTCATGGAATACATCCATTTCATCATGCCCCGTATCGCAGACAAGGAGACAGTGAACCACATCTGTGGCGAGGTCAACAACTGGATGCGGCTTCACAGTTACAAGCCCAAGCCGATAAAAGGACGGCTGACCAAAGACATTTCAAATATTCCGCTCCGCCATTTCGTGTGGAATATCTCCGAGCGTTTCATGTACAAGAAATACTATACGGGGGACAACCGTGCCCGCTTCATCAGCACCCTTTTTCCACGGGAGTTTGCCGATACGGACATAGCGACCATCAAGAACTTCAAGGTAGAGCCGTTAAAGACACTGATTCCCATTGACGAGCCTGAAAACGGCAGACTGGATTTCCATTATCCGGCAGATTATGTACGGGAAAAGTATAACCAGCCTTTCAATAACCAATAATCACGGGTAATCAATAACAGATAACTGTCTGTATCACACCGTTTCCCGAATAACTTTACCCATCATTCACGGTTGGGCATCGTTATTCGGGAATTATTTTGCAATGACCTTTCGTGGAGATATTCACGGCTGTATCATTCCGGTCCTTTGCGCCATGCCTTACAAAAGAGGCGAGTACGCAAATGGAAAAAACAATGATTACATTCAACGACCTCCCGGAGGTTGTGGCTCAGCTTCGGGACGAGGTGATGAGCCTGAGAAATCTGCTTACGGAGCAGCGCAGTGAGAACAATGCAAAGGCGGTGGACACCCATGTGCCAATGTCAGTGGAAGAGGCGGCGGAATATCTGGGCATTCCCAAGGGAACACTCTACATGAAGCTGTCGGAGGGAAGCATTCCTGCCACTAAGCCCGGCAAACGCTATTGTCTTTATAGAGACGAGCTGGACAAATGGCTGGAATCCTCCCGTAAGAATCCCGTACCCCTGTCCGATGAGGAACTCTGCGAATCCATATCCTCCTCCCACCGCCGCAAGCCCGGTCAACGTAATTGGTAAACGTCATGGAAGAGGACAAGAATTATATCAGTCTGATACATGGCGACCTGACGAGGGCGACCCAAGTGCAGCACGGGATGCCGGACAGCATCGGTGCAATGAGTATCAAGACCGCAAACCGGACGATACTTGAAGCATCGCTGCTGCCCATGCCCCGTGCGCTGTGGGACAGTTTCTGGTATGAGGGGGAACTGTCCTGCCTCTTTGCGGATTCCAATGTGGGCAAGTCCATCCTTGCCGTGCAGATAGCCGACCGTATCGCCCGGACGGACAATGTGCTGTATCTGGACTTTGAACTGTCCGAAAAGCAGTTCCAGCTCCGCTATACCAACGAGCATGGAAAGCCCTACACTTTTCCCGAAAAGCTGTACCGGGTTTCGCTTGACTGCAATTCGTTGCTGGAAGCCGATTTCGAGGAAGCCATCATGGGAGGCATTGAGCAGATGGCTCTGCAAACCGGGTGCAAGATTTTCATCGTTGACAATCTTACCTATTTGTGCTGTGCTATGGAGAAAGGCGATGCGGCAGGACGGCTGATGATACAGCTCAACAACCTCAAAAAGAAATACGGGTTGTCCGTCCTTGTGCTGGCGCATACTCCAAAACGCTCTTTGGACTGCCCCATCACGTCCAACGACCTTGCTGGCAGCAAACGGCTTTACAATTTCTTTGACAGCGTGTTTGCCATCGGAAAGAGTGCGCAGGACGGAGGGCTTCGCTATGTAAAACAGCTCAAAGTCCGATATGGGACATTCTCCCACGATGCGGACAATGTAATCATCTACGAGATTGAAAAGATGGATGCTTTTCTGCAATTTGTGTTCAGGGGCTATTCAACGGAAAAGGAACACTTGAAAAAACTTGGCGACAATGAATCCAGCCAGAGGGATTACCAAATATTACAACTGTCCCAGTCGGGGAAGTCCGTCAGGGAAATAGCCTCACAGGTAAATTGCGGAAAATCCACCGTCAGCCGGATAATCCAGCGCAACAGGAAAGTGGAGGAATCAGCCGCCCCAAGTGTCCCGCTGTCCCAACCCGTAGGAAACGGGACGGTGGGACAATATGGGACAGGTGGGACAACGGAGGAAACAAGGCAGACGGGGCTGTTTATCGGTCAGGAAAGAGAGGAGGACAAGCAATGAAACAGCCTGTACATATCTGTATGAAGGATAACCGCCTTGTTTATCGGAGCGGTAACTTCCAGAGTGTCCCAAGGTGTCCCACTGTCCCGACCCACAGGACGTGGGACAATGGGACAGGACGGGACGGTAATAATTTCATTGAAAAATAGAGGAGGCAAGCAATGGGTAATTATACATTACAGAAATATAAAGGAACGGCAACACGGCATACCTGTCCGAACTGCGGGGACAGGCGTTCTTTCACATACTATGTGGATGAAAGCGGTACGCCCCTGCACCCGTCTGTCGGCAGGTGCAACCACGAAAGCAGTTGCGGGTATCATTACACTCCAAAGGAGTATTTCCATGACCACCCCGAATGCCGTACTGCCAACGGTTTCTCTTTTGACAGGCAAAAGTCGGAACAGAAGTCCGTACAGAAACCACGGCAAGCAGCCATAGGCTACATACCGCCAAAGTATGTGGAGAGGTCGCAAAGCGTGCATAGCAATTTTTTCCGCTTCATTTCATCGCTCCTTGATTCTTATTACGGCAGCAAGGCAAAGGAAGTGTTGAAGAGGTTGCTGGAAGAGTACCGTTTGGGGGCTACCCGTGACGGGGCAGTCATCTTCTGGCAGATAGACCGCACAGGCAGGGTACGCACGGGCAAGGTGATGCAGTACAATCCCAATGACGGACACCGTGTCAAGGACGGACAGGCATCGGCAGTGGACTGGATACACAGCCTGCTTAAAAGGCGGCATGAGCTGGCAGAGGAATGGCAACTGTCCCAATGCCTGTTCGGTGAACACCTGCTGGGCACTTATCCCGATAAGGTCGTGGTCTTGGTGGAATCCGAAAAGAGTGCCGTTATCGGCTCTGCCATCTTCCCCGGTTATGTATGGCTGGCGACAGGCGGCAAGAGCCAGCTGAGAGAGGAAAAGCTCCGTGTGCTGACCGGGCGCACCGTGCTCCTCTTTCCCGATGCGGACGGCTATGCGGAATGGAAACAGCGTGCCGGGAGCATGACCTATTGCAAGACGGTCGTGTCTGACATCATTGAGAAGAATGCCACCCCGGAGCAGAAAGCGGCACATATTGACATAGCCGACTGGATTGTCTTCCAGATACGGGAAAGCAAAATAAATTGTACAGCCGACCACTTGGTCGAGGCGGAAAGAATCCTCTGCCGGATGATAGAAAAGAATCCCGTCCTGCAAAAGCTAATAGATGATTTTGACCTTGTACTGGTCGGTGCATCCCCAATCGGCAACAGCGGTGAAAACCCTCCTTAACGGAGGAGAACGGAAGCCGTAGGCTGTGGGTAACAGACAATGGCTTGCCATTGATATAGCCCACTATAACTACACGCTCCGCTTCCGTAGTTGTGGGCTCTCCCGAGGGGATTAAGGCTTTGCCCTAATAACCCACTCAGGGCGTTTCACCCCTGAGAACCCAGAGCAAAGAGTGACCCTCTCTTTGCAATCTCCGCTTATGGGTGGTTGTACCCCTAAGAACCCCGTGCGGTTATGAGCGGACAGCAATAAGTTTAATCAACAACCCAAATCATATTTTGAAAATATGGCTACAAAAAGCAGTATACACATCAAGCCTTGCAAGACCTCGTCAAGCGAGGCTCATAATCGAAGGAGTGCCGAGTACATGCGTAATATCGGCAAGTCCCAAATTTACATTGTGCCCGAACTCACTGCCAATAATGAGCAGTGGATAAATCCCGGCTTCGGCAATCCCGACCTGCAGGCGCACTATGACTACATTAAGCGGATGGTCAAAGAAAAGACAGGTCGTGCCATGCAGGAAAAGGAGCGTGAACGCAAGGGAAAGAACGGAAAGATAATCAAGGTGGCGGGATGCTCACCAATCCGTGAGGGTGTGTTGCTCATCCGACCGGACACGACACTGGCAGACGTACAAAAATTTGGCGAGGAATGCCAAAGACGCTGGGGCATCACACCGCTCCAAATCTTCCTGCACAAGGACGAGGGGCATTGGCTGGGCGGACAACCCACCCAAGAAGACAAAGAAAGTTTCAAGGTGGGCGAAAAATGGTTCAAGCCAAATTACCATGCGCATATCGTGTTCGACTGGATGAACCATGACACAGGCAAGAGCCGCAAGCTCAATGACGAGGATATGACCGAAATGCAGAGCTTGGCATCCGATATTCTCATGATGGAACGTGGACAGTCAAAGGCTGTTACAGCTAGGGAACATTTGGAACGTAACGACTTTATCATTGAGAAACAGAAGGAGGAAATGAAGCGGCTTGATGCCACAAGGCAATACCGGGAATATCAGTTGGAAATGGCTAATCAAAAGATGCAAGAAACTGAAAGCATTACCAACGCCCTTATCGAAAAAGCAAATGAGAAAGAACGACAGAGCGAAGACCTTGACCGGGCTATCAGCGAAAAACGCTCCAAGCTAAACAGGGAAAAAGGGAGCGAACTTCTGAATGCCGCTGTCGGCTGGGCTACCGGGAAATCGAAAGCCCTGAGAAATGAAATAGAGGATTTGCGCAATGAGATTTCCACGCACGAGGAAACCATTGAGCGGTTACAGGATAAAATCCAAACCATACAGAGTGACCACCATCGGGAACTGATGAAACTGGAAAGTAGGCATCAATCAGAGTTGAGCCGCAAGGAAGCGGAACATACGCAGGAGACCACAAGGTTGAAAAACCGGATTGCATGGCAAAGCCATATCATCGACTGCCTCAGTTTCCTGCTGCTCAAAACAAACGACATCTTCCGCAAGGCTGTTTACTGTGTCGTCCGTTTTGCCCGTGATTATTACAAGTCCCGTTTTGATACGGAACAGGTGTCGGACATCAAGAGTGCCCTTAACCTGTTCGGGGAGGACAGACAATCACTCCGGGCTGCCAGAGATTTCCTGTATTTCACCGCCAAGCAAAAGGGCGGGTTTGACAATCGGGAACAAATCAAAGCCAGACGGGAAGTTGACAATGTGGTGGAAGGGAATTATGACCAACAGCCGAAAAGAGGTTTTTCGATGAGAAAATAAAAGCCATAATGTAAAATAGTCAACTAAACAATTAAAAGGGATAGTGTCTATCCTCTCCCCTTTAATTACTTGAATAAAGACTGATATTCATCATCGTCTTGCATCTTTTTAACTAAAAACTCAACCCATTTTTCTGTATATAGATAACTATTATTAGGTTCATCATATAAACAGTATTCTGGCTTTGTTTTTTCAGGGTTATCTGAATTCCTTTCTGGACGAACTTCATATTTTTTCCAACACCTCGTATGAGTATCGGAATTAAATTTATTAACTTGTTTTTTCCCTCTTATAATCTTAGGGTTACCTAACCGTTCCTGAACTTGTTGTATTACGGTGGCAGGTTTTAATGTCCCTTTATTTACAACTGGAATATGCTTTTCCTTGATTAGTCCTGCGATTCTTTCAACTTTCTTTTTTTCATCATCTGTCAGTTTATCATATGGGAAGAACTGAACAGGAAGAGCATCTACTGACTTATGGTTGGCAACTTGAATCAAGAATGCTTTAAAAGAATACTCTCCGCTCTGCATAATATCTGTACTTATTGACGCTCTATATTTATCAATAAATCGAGTAATTTTTTGAGCATCTTTGCTCATTTTTATCCCCATTGCAAGAGTTCTCGAAGAGGGAAATAGTTGCAATGCAAAGGACAAAGACTCTCTTAGGCAATAATCTTCACCAAACTCTTTCTCTACAATCTTATCAAAATTTAGCAATAGAGCTTGGCACTCTGCGAAAATATTAGCATCTAATTCTGGTAAGAATTTATGCTCCAATTTATTTCTTAATGGAATAAAGAGTTCGATGTTTTTCCTTATTGCACAATCTTCTCCTTTGAAGTATTCTTTTACACATGTGGCTAACTCCCAAAATTGAATTTCTCCATCAACTCTTTTAAATCGTACTTTATTTTTTTCTCGATAAAATGGTTTTATCCCCCTTTTGAAAAATATTGCATGAAACAATGATGTCCATGCGATACACATTAAAACAATGTACCCACCTGATTTAAATTTCACAGCAGGTTTATTATATGTTTCAACTGACAACAAAGCAGAATCCAATGCTTTATCCAAACATAATTTAACATTTAAAGGTAATCCTCTACTCATAATATATTTTTGCGTACAAATAAATATAATCAAAAAATGATAACCAGATAGGATATGAAACTTTATAGCTAACTTTCGTTATCCGAATCCGCATAAAGTTCACATTGCCGGATAACGGTTTCGAGAGCAGCCTCTTGTTCCTCTGGTGGGTATTTGTACTTTTTCAACAATCGCTTCACCATAGAGCGCATCTTGGCACGGGCTGATTCTTTCTGTCGCCAATCAATGGTCTTGCTACTACGCAGGGCTTCAGTCAGTTCTTTTGCCATAGCAACAAGTTGGCTGTTTTCATAGAAATCTCTTACGGCTTGCGGCTTTGTCAAAGCATCATAGAAAGCCTGTTCTTCCTCGGTCAGTCCCAATTCAGATGCTTGTCCCGCATTGGCTTTCAGTTCTTGCGCCATTTTGAGAAGCTCCTTAATCACTTCCTCGTTGGAGATAAGCCCACGGAGGTATTCAGCAAGCCGGGCATCAAGCATTTCACTGAATTTCTCGGCTTCAACCATTCTTTTTTTAGCATATTTCTTGATGTGTTCTTCAAGCAGCCGTTTGAGCAATTCGAGAGCAAAATTCTTCTCTTTCATCTCGGCTATCTCTTTCAGGAAATTCTCATCAAAGAGTGAAAATTCCGAGCCTTTTGTATTGAGAATTTCCACAATTCCCTCTGCCTTGATTGCAACTTTCAACAGTTGTGTGATGCGTTCGTCTATAATTTTACGGGTAATTTTATTGTTTCCCGAAAGGCGCAAGAGCAATGTCCGTACAGCTTCAAAATATGCTTCTTCAAAACGTTCTGCAGGGGTGAGCAAACTGCGGCAAAGCGAAGCAGCCTGTGACAAGCGTTTGCTTTCTTCCATAAAGACTTTTCTCGCCTCGGCAGGAACGGCATCCACAAGAATAATGTTACCATTTTCATCAGTTTGAGTGGTAGGTTCGGACGAGACAAGGTTATCCTTATCAAGCAACACGTTCACACCACCTCTAATGAGGTTAGCACGCTGCAGATTGGAACAATCGGAAAAAGAGGAATAATCGTAATCGTTCATACATTCCCGGCAACGCTTGAGTGCGGCGACGAACTGTTGATAGGCGGTTGTCTTGATGTTCGGGTCGCCGTAGTTTTTCTTGTCACGTCCTGTATAGTCGTGCATGGCCTTTTTGAGAGCCTTGGCAATGCCGATGTAGTCCACTACTAAACCGCCGCTCTTTTCGGGAAACACACGGTTTACACGGGCGATAGCCTGCATAAGATTATGTCCTTTCATCGGCTTGTAAACATACATTGTGGCAAGCGATGGAACATCAAAGCCTGTGAGCCACATATCGACTACGATAGCGATTTTTAGCGGTGAATTGTTATCTTTGAACTGGCGAGCCAGTTCTTCTTTACGTGCGGCAGAGCCAATGATGTCGTTCCATTCTACAGGGTCTTGGTTTCCTTGCGTCATAACTACGCAGATAATATCTTTCCATTGAGGACGAAGCTCCATCAACTTTTTATATATGTCTATACCAGTAGCACGGTCAATCGCTACTATCATGGCTTTTCCGGTGAGCAAGTCGGCACGGTTGTTTTCATAGTGATTTATGATGTCCTTGCAAAGTGTGTCGATGGTTTGTGGGGCTGAAAGCAAGGCGCGTAGCCGTGCATTTTCACTCTTTGAACGTTTGATGTCCTGTTCGTCAGCACCTTCTTCCGCCAGTTTATCATACTCGTCATCCAACAATTTGAGCGTGTCCTCGTCCAAATCCAATTTTACCAAACGACTCTCGTAATAGACAGGCACGGTAGCACCATCTTCCACGGCTTGGGTCATGTCGTAGATGTCAATGTAGTTGCCAAACACCTCTCTCGTGTCGTTGTCGTCTTGTTCAATAGGCGTACCGGTGAAGCCAATAAAAGCCGCATTGGGCAGGAGTTTGCGCACGATAGCCGCAAAGCCGAGTTTCAGTTCTCCAGTTTGTGTATCAATCTTTGTCTTGGTGTTTGATTGTGTGCGGTGGGCTTCGTCGCTAATCACAATCACATCCGAACGGCTGGTGATGAGCTTATCACGGTCTTTGAACTTTTGGATATTGGCAAAGATTATCCCGTGGCTCTTGCGCTTTTCGAGCAATTCATAGAGGTTTTCGCCATCAGTAGCTTTGATTGGTTTTTGGCGCAAATAGTCGCTGCACGATGCAAAAGTGCTGTGCAGTTGGTCGTTCAAGTCAAGACGGTCGGTTAGCACAAGCAAGGTCGCACTAAGCAGATTTTTCAAGAGTTGGTGGGCATAGAACACCATCGAAAGGCTCTTGCCCGAACCTTGTGTGTGCCAGAATACGCCGATTTTTCCATCATTGCGTTGCAGGGCTTGTTTGGTACATTCAAGGGCTTTCTTCACGGCAAAATACTGGTGATAGCCAGCGAGTATGCGTATCTTCTTATCGCCACCCATTGTAAGGGTAAAGTTAGCAATTATATCAATGACCCGATGCTTCTCAAATATGCCGTTGAAGAATGTTTCAAAGTCGGCAAACGCCGTGCTTTCATAGCTTCCATCCGTGGTTTTCCATTCCATATATCGGTCAAGCGGTGCGGTAATCGTGCCTACTCGTGTGTCTGCCATATCACTTATCACGAGCATTTGGCAAGCAGTGAAAAGTTGCGGAACAATGCGCATATAGTTCTGCAACTGTTGGTGGGCTTCCTCCGAGTTCGTCACTTCACGGGAAGGGGATTTCAACTCAACAACGGAGATTGGCAGTCCGTTGATGAATACCACTATGTCGGCACGTTTGGTGGATTTGCCATTTGTAACCGTCCATTGGTTGGCAACCACAAAAGAATTGTTGTTGATATTGTCTGTGTCGATTATCTTGATATGGTCGCTACGCAATGAGCCTTGAGCGGTTTTGAAGGTCACATCCAGCCCATTTTGCAGCCAATCGGTGAGGGTTATGTTTGCACTTACCAAAGGTTGGCTGAATTGTTCTCTGATTTTGCGGATGGCTTCATCCACGGCGGCGACTTTGTCCGCTCCGTTTATAGCCAACATTGCCTTACGCAATGCTCCCGGTATGGTGGAATCGGTAAGTTCCCTGCTGGTATCTGCGTCAAGTTCCGGGCTATAATGGTATTCATAGCCCATATCCTTGAACAATGAGATTATCGTTTGTTCGTATGAATCTTCTGTGAAATGAAACGTCTTAGGCATAATAGGTTGGCATTAAATTATCATTTATCCGGCGGTTCAGCTCGATTTTATAATCAATAGAGGAAAGAATCTCCGTAATACGTTTCTGTTCTTCAAGAGGAGGTAGTTTTAATGACAATCTCTTTAAATCATCAATAGTAATTTGAGATTGAGCTGAACCAGTATCTAAATACCTTAGATTTGATAATTTGTATTTATAGTAAAAATATAGTGGCTCGCATATCTTATTATCCAATTCAACTGCTATCGATAAATTCGTTAGGAAACAATCCTCGCTGGAAATTTTAACATCGCCTGTTCCACCTACGCCACGAGCAACCACAATGATAGTTCCTTTGCGACAATTATAAGTTGTTGCAAATCCTACATTTCTATATCCAGACCAAATTGGATATGAACCGTTATTTTGCTTTGGAGGTAGTTTCCCATATTTCATATTGGAAATATCTCCTAATTTATATTCTTTCCACTGTTCCATAAATGAGAATTTAGCTATTGGTTTGACCATCTAATTTAGCTTCTATCTCCTTGATGGACGGCATTGTGCCTTCCACCTTTTCGGGATATAGCTTTTCAAGCTCATATTCGGATATTCCGAGGGGCTGACTGCTTGATTCAAGCGCATATTGAGCCAGAGTGTTGCTCTTTTGTTTGCAAATAAGCAATCCTATCGTAGGATTGTCACGCCCTTCTTTGCGGAGAAGGTGATTGCAAGCCACAACATAACCGCCTAACTGCCCGACATCGGCAAAGTCAAACTCGCCTATCTTAACCTCTACCACCACATAACAGGACAGTTTTAGGTTATAAAAGAGCAAATCGATAAATTTTTCTTTTTCAGCAATTTGCAAGCGATACTCTTTGCCTACATAAGCAAAGCCTGTACCAAGCTCCAGCAAAAAGTTTGTGATGTTGGTAAGCAATGCGTCTTTAAGGGCACGCTCGTTGTATTTTCCTCGTAATTTAGTAAAAGAGAAGTTATAAGGGTCACGTGTTATTTCCTGCGCTAAATCACTGTCTGTATTAAGAAGTGTACTCTTGAAATTGGTCTGCGCTTTGCCGCTGCGTTCATACAGGTCTGTTCCCAGCATATTGAGCAACATATCCCTGCTCCAACCATTTTCCAAAGTCTGGCGGACATAGAACAGAGCCTTGTCGGACTCGTCCGAGCATTTGTCGATTATATAGCGATGATGCCCCCAAGGTACAGAGAATAAATCCGATTGCAATCTTTCCACAAGCTGTGGAAGATTTGCCTTTTTAGATTCTTCCACAAGTTGTGGCAGAATTGTAATCTGTTGGTTATAAAGCGAGTAAAAGCGTTTTGCGTAGCGGATTGAGGTTTCAGATAGTCCTTCAACATTGGGTAACTCATGGCGCAAGTCACGGCTCAATGTGGCGTAAAACTTACTGCCATACTTGTTGTCCGCTTGCTTTTCCTCAATGTCTTTGCCAAGCTCCCAATAAAAACGGAGCATTTCATTGTTTACCTTTACAGCCGCCTTGATTTGGCTACTGCGATAACGCTTTACGAGTTCCTTGACCCATAGCGTGTAATCTTTATCTAATATGCCGATTGATTTATCCATAACCTTATTATATTTCGTTTATTGTCAGTTCGCCAGACATCAGCTTCGGGAGAAGCGCATCGCGAATATTCTCTAATTTAGTAATTTCCAATCGTCTATCAATGATAGATTGAAACAACGGATTTATTCGAGCGTTAATTTCCAACATATTCAGATTTGTAGGAATAGCAACTTCTGCATTTTCAAGGTCACCACGCCTTATATGCCCCATTGTTACAGCTTTATCTTTTGCAATGAGTTTGAATTTCTTTAAATGACGGTTTGTCCAATAATAAACAAACCACCGTGGATAGTTTTTCAACGGAGTAACTTTAAATAAATGTTGGTTTAATCCACATTTACCTCCACACCAAACATCAACCATAAGAGTTCCAGACCATGAGAATATAATATCCTCATTGTCTATAATGTAATCTGCATCTATGGAATCCGAACAGCGGTCGCTACAATCATCGCATTTACGTTGTCCCAATTCTTTTATTTTAAGTACTGGTAAACTTCGTTCAATATCAGTTGCCGGAAATTTCTGCATTGCCAACCCGTTTAGATAGACGGCTATATCAGTCAAACATCCCATAATAGAATCTTCAAGATATATGCTTCCACTGTCAAAGTAGTGGTCGAACAATGCCTGCGCCTGCTGCTCTAAATTATCATTTATCCGGCGGTTCAGCACGATTTTCATTTCAATATCCCAGAGCAATTTGCTTATTTGATTACGTTGCTCCTTACAAGGGCACATGAAAGCATAGTCTTCTATATTTGCTTTCGTTATCATCCTAACAGTAGTTCCTGTTTGGCACGACCGTATGTGACGAATGTAGGCAGGGGTTTTAAGAAGCCAATATATATAGTCGATTGGAAACTCAGGAGATTTGGGAACAACTTTATAGAGATTTGCGCCAAAAACCATTTTCTTCCCCTTGAATTTTTGAGGTACGATAGCTGGCATACCTAAAATTGGAAGATTGTCGGATTGTTGCCGTGTAGCTAAAACTATATCACCAGCTTCAACCGAATACCTTTCGGGAAATTCTCCTGCGTAAGGGCGCATTCCTTTTTCAAGGAATAATTCAGAATAAGACACACAGCCCATGCCAAGCAATAATGACTCTCCTTTTCCAAGATACTCCCCTTTATAGGCAAAGCCACTGACAATGCTTAGTATATCTGACAATTTGTATTCTTTCCACTGTTCCATAAATGAGAATTTAGCGGTTAAAATTATTGATTTTTAGTTCACCTGACATCAGCTTTGGGAGAAGTGAATCTCGCAAAGTGGTCAATTTGTTATTTTGAATGTCATTCCGCGTTATAACCTCCTTCATTTTCAGATAGAGGTTATTAAATTCGGCTACAACATCAGGTGTTGGATATATTGTTTTAATCAAAGAGAAATCGTCATATCCCAATGATTGTCTAACACCGCCAATAGCTCTTAATGCGACCTCATCTTTAAATACCGCAGTCCTTTTATAAAAGTCAAAGAAATAGTGGTAATTCGGTTCACACTTAAAGACAACATAAACCGGGCTAACGCAGCCGACAAAATCATATTCGTTTAATCCAATAGAACCGATGTTGATACGAGCTGGATTATAGGCAAACGACAACGGATTAACTATCAAATATTTCGACAAGTTTTTGCTAAACACTTGCTTTGTGAAATATTCCTCTGATAGAACCAATTCACCTGAATTTACAGGAGAAAGAACGGTTACATCTTCTCGATTACCAACTTTCTCAGTAACTTGTTTCGTAACTTCGCCCAAGCAAACAACCCTCCAACCTTTTGGTATCATTCCAAGTTCCGAATCCACAAATTCGCCGTCCTTGAATGGCTCGAAATCCACAAACCACGACTTGAACAACGCCTGTGCCTGCTGCTCTAAATTATCATTTCCACGCTTATTTTTGGGAAATGATGTTCTTCTGCCGTATGTCGAACAACACCACATGCTAATTTATGAATTTACGGTGTGAGAGTTTTACGTTGCTTTGATTAACCATAGCATAGTGCATGGTCGTGTCAATCTTGACATGACCAAGCAACCGTTGCACTTGTTCGACAGGCATACCTTTGTCGATAGCCATTGTAGCCAATGTGCGCCGGAACTTATGAGGATGAACACGTACAATCTTAGCCGAGCGGCCAAGTTTGCGCAGACGTGTTTCCACGCCCGAAATACCCAAACGCTTGTGCGGCTTAGCCAATGAAACAAAGAGTGCCTTATTTCGGTCTTTGCGAGAAGCCAAGTATTGTTGCAGATGTATCTTTGCCCGGGCATTAAAGTAAACGATACGTTCCTTGTTCCCTTTGCCGAAAACAATACATTCACGCTCGTTGAAGTTGATGTCCTCACGGTTAAGTTTCACCAACTCGCCCACACGCATACCAGTGGAAGCCAATATGTCAATGATGGCAAGGTCGCGGATTTCGGTGCAACTGTCACGGAGCTGTTCGATATTCTCATCGCTCAATACCTCTTTTACTTGTGTTCCGGTCTTAACCTTGTGTATTCTGCGGACGGGGCTTTTGATGATGTAATCTTCTTCTTCAAGCCAAGCAAAGAATGAAGAAAATATCCGGCGGATGTTGTCGATAGTTACACGGCTTGACTTGTTCTTCCGCTGGAACACGGCAAGATAGGCCCTGATGTCCTCGGTGGTGTAATCTGTTACCTTTTTAGGCATCTTTTTGAACAACTGCCGAATGGTAGAGCCATAGTATTTGATAGTCGGAGTGGTGCAGCCCTCCACTTGTTTTGCAGACAAGAAGATGTCAAGCAGACGGTCATTCGACACTGCATTTTCATGCAATGTCTCGCCGTCCTCGGTAATAGTGTACTGGCTTACAACCTGAAGCAATACGCTATTAAGGTGAGCTACTTGTTCAAAACTTAACACTTCTGCCATTGCGGTGCTGATTTCTTGGATTAATTTCTCTTTCATATCTTCGTTATTTTTGGGTGAACATAACGAAGAGTAGAAGTTTTTTACTTAACGGTAAAGCCAATTCTTGCCAACTGCTTGCGGATTTCATTTTCAAGTGTATGCGATTGGGCGAACAAATCCGACAGTTCGGAAGTAAGCCTCTCCATCTTCTCTTGGAACGGTTCACCGTCATCCTCCACTTCCGCAATGCCAACGTAACGACCGGGAGTAAGGATAAAGTCTTGCTTTTCTATATCCTCAATGGTTGCAATTGCAGAGAAGCCTTTTTCAGTTTCCAGCGTTCCGGCACGGAACTGTTCAAAGGTTTCTGCAATCCGTCCGATGTCATTACCGTGGTCTTCGGTTTCTTCACCACACGACAGTTCACGGTGTGTACGGTCTTTCATATAGCCCATGTTGCGAGCGTCAATGAAAAGCGTCTTGCCCGGTTGAGCCTTTTTCTTCGTCAAGAACCAAAGGCAGCAAGGTATCTGCACATTATAAAACAACTGCGACGGCATAGCTACAATGCCCTCTACCAAATCTGCATTGACAATGTTTTTGCGGATTTCGCCCTCTGTGCCTTGCTGTGAGGAAAGCGAGCCGTTGGCAAGCACTAATCCGATGCGTCCGTTGTCCGCCAAGTGATAAAGCATATGCTGCATCCAAGCAAAGTTGGCGTTGCCCTCCGGCGGTATGCCATATTGCCAGCGAGGGTCGTCACGCAGTTGGTCGCCGCCCCATTTGGAAATGTTGAACGGTGGATTAGCCATGACGAAATCCGCTTTGAGGAACGGATGTTTGTCATCGTGGAATGAATCGCCGAAGCTGTCGCCAAAGTTAGCCTCAATGCCACAAATGGCAAGATTCATTTGTGCCAATTTCCATGTGTTGCTGTTGAGTTCCTGCCCGTAAACAGAAATTTGGTTGATATTACCTCGGTGACGTTCGATAAACTTACTACTCTGTACAAACATACCTCCCGAACCACAAGCCGGGTCAAAGATTTTTCCTTTGTAGGGTTGGATAACCTCAACAATGGTGCGGACAACACATGATGGAGTGTAGAACTCACCGCCTTTCTTACCTTCTTCACGAGCGAACTCTCCAAGGAAGTATTCATATACACGCCCGAGCACATCACGGGCTTCTGTTCCTGTGAAATGCAGGTTGTTTTCAAAAATATCAATTACATTGCCCAAGCGGCGTTTGTCGAGTTCTGGACGGGCATAGTTTTTCGGGAGAATGCTTTTAAGCTGCCTGTTCTCCTGCTCCAACGCTTCCATTGCTGTATCAATGACAACTCCTATTTCAGCAGTAAGCGAAGCCTTGACGATTTTATCCCAACGGGCATCTGTAGGAACAAAAAAGATGTTGTCACCGATATATTCATCAGGGTCTTCCTCAAAGCCGGCACCCTCTGCTACAAGTTCATCGTGCTTAACTTTGAAGCAGTCGTTGATGTATTTTAAGAATACAAGTCCGAGCACTACACTTTTGTATTCGGCAGCATCAAGGTTGCCGCGTAATTCGTTTGCTGAATCCCACAAAGTTTGCTCGATGGTCTTCTTTGCTACATCTTTTGTTTTTGCCTTTTTTGCCATGGTCGTATATAAAAGTAAAACTCCATCACTATCCCTGCGAGGCAGACCAAAGCCTATAAGACAGCGAAGGAGTTTCGTATGTTATTTATTCTTATTCTTCAGGTCATTAGCGCAGTTGCTTTTTCAGTCACAAAGGTAATGCCTTTTCGTGGATTTTCTTGTATAATTCAAAAAAAGTGTATGTATGCACAAAATATAAACACTTTGCGATGTAGGTTTGGTGTCTGCTTATTTCAAGATTGCTCATTAGTATTTTGGTAAGATTACTTCAGAAAACCACACTAAATTCTATAAATATACTATATTTGCGAAGGCTTGTATAATGAGCCCCAATTAATGTGGAACATAGAGCGCAGATAGCACTGGAATGTGAAAGAACAGCCTATATTGAAGTTCCAAGAGAGTTAAGAATTAATAAAAGCGTTAAATATTCGCCCTTCAGAATGTACCATTAAAGATTAAGGCCATATTTCTGATTTATTACATACAAGATATTGAGTAACAATCGGTTGTAAATACGAATGATACAATAGAAATAATGAAGGTTTAGCGGATACATTGAATGTTGTTCAACAGGGAAAATCAGTTTTGGAATTGACATTAGAAACGGCTGGTTCCTTAAAAAGAAAAATGGAAATATTGAATATTGATTATTTAAAGGTTAAAAAAATTGTCCTTGAAGGTGATATTAACGGATCTGATATCAGGCTGATTAGGGAAATGGCTGGTGTGAATTATATAGAGAAGGAAACAAATGGTGTTCTTGAATATTTAGATCTCACTAATGTTAATATAGTGGAAGGAGGCGAAATATATTGCTATCCTGATTCTTATAAACCAGGGACTCTTGATAAATATGAGGATTGCTATACTAAAAATAATGTTATTGGGAATTGTATGTTTCGTAAATGTAAATCTCTTAAAAAAGTATTATTGCCTTATTCTTGTGTAAAGATAGAAAATGAATCTTTTGCTTATTGTAAAAATCTTATTGAGGTTAAACTATTTGACAATGTAGCGACTATTGGAGGATTTTGTTTTTATTCATGTTCTCTTCTACAGAAAATAAATTTACCGAATTCTATTAAGATGATTGGTGATTCTACATTTAGTAATGGTTCTACATTTAGTGGTTGTTCTTCTTTAGAATCTATTGATTTGCCAGATAAAATTACTTGCATACATGCAAATTCATTTAGCTATTGTTCTTCTTTGAAAGAAATAGTGATACCGAAATCAGTAACATATATTGAAGGATATGCTTTCGCATATTGTTCAAATTTAAAATCAATTATTGTTTCTGATAGTGTTACGGGATTTCCAGAAACTACATTTTATGATTGTACTTCCTTGGAAAAAATCATATTTGGTACTGGATTAAAAACGGGTGGGGTATTTTGGGACAGTAAATATATTAAGGAAATACATTGTAGGTCAACTATTCCTCCTTCAATAATCGGTTTTAATAATGAGGTTTATAATAATGCAACATTGTATGTCCCTAAGGGGTGCAATGAAGCATACCATACAGCAATAATGTGGAGAGAGTTCAAAACTATAGTTGAGGAATGAATTGATAATTTGTTGTACTATCAAAAGGCGTACTATATGGGAATAATATCTTTAATAATTTCGATTATCTCTATAAGCATATCGGTTATTGTCACCGGAATTCCATTTTATTGCAAATATATAGAAAAGAAAACAAAAATAGCATTGATTGCTTGTGATGGAGTAATCAGGGATGATATGATACGTATTGTGGTTACCTATGTAAATAAGAACTGGCAAAATGCAGTAATAACCAATAGCTATATTGCCCTTTGCCATCCTAAGTTATTAAATGAGTTTACGAAATTGAATCATGCATATAGTTGTAAGCCATTTAATCCAGTTGCGATAACGGAGAAAATGCATGCGTCTATCGAACTTGAATATTCTTTATCAGAGTTGAAAGAAGTGGATTTGGAAAATGCAGATGTGTATGTACATACTGAATATATAGATTCTCAAGGCCAGAGGCTGTCTGATAGTCATAGGATAGGAAACCTGTGCATGAGTGGAATAAGTACTAAGATGGTCTTAATAGAGTCTACTATATATGAGTTACAAGGAAGAAGTATTTTAATGTCTATGAAACTTTAGTTGTTGGCGTGAGCAGGAAGCATCACTTCCTGCTCACGCCCTTTCTCGCATTTAGCAATACTCCCTTCTGAACCAAAGCTCGAATATAGGGTCGGAGAAAGCATACTTGTTTCCTTCTTTCTCAATGAAATCACGTTTTGTCAGCATACGCTTGTTGCGTGTGATGGTCTGTGCACTGCCCAATTCATATTTCCGCACTACGGGGATGGAGTTGAAGCGGTATTCACCGTCGGCTACAGCACGAAGCATGGCAGTTTGGGCAGCAGTCAGGTTCTCGGTGTCGTTCATGAACATAGGCATGTTGGTGTCTATCAGTTGGCGGGTACGGATTTCGAGGCACTATAAAATATTTTGTGTAAATGTAAAATACGGGATTCAGTATGGGTTC